>CALAGB010000072.1 GCA_937891245.1 uncultured Thermomicrobiales bacterium
CGGACGGGCGCCTTCCTGCTCGAACGCTCAGCCGGGATTCCCAAGGGACCGGCCGGTCATGCCGTCTTCCTCGATCGCGCCGTCGGCTGCTACTTCCAGCCGTATGGCGAGACCGAGATGCTCGCCGGTGGCGGCGGGCGGAGCCGGCAGACCGAGTCGCCGGACGATTACGATGAAAACGCCGACGCTCAACTGATCGCCGACGTGTCCGAACTGGTGGCCCGGCGGTTTCCGTCGATGGCCGGGGCGAAGGTGACGCGCGGCTGGTCGGGCATCACCGACGTTACGCCGGATGGTGCACCGATTCTCGAAGAGAATGTCGGCGCGGAAGGACTTTTCCTGGCGGCCGGCTTCAGCGGTGCCGGCTTCAAGACCTCACCCTACGTCGGTCATCTGATGGCCGAGTGGGCCGCCACGCGCGAGCGCCCGGAGCACGCCGCGCCATTCAACCTGAAGCGCTTCGAGACCGGTACGCCGATCAAGGCCGAGCATCCCTACCTGAGCGACGCCGGGGACATCTACGTCGTGACCCCGCACTGAGGAATCCTGGGGCCGGGTCGCCGAAAACGCGCTCGGCCCGCACGCCTTTATCAGCGACCTGATCTCGTCCGATGGTTTGGCTAGCCGATGTCGAGCTGCCGGCCGATGCCGCGTTCCATCGCTTTCTCGTAGGCGAGGCGTCCGGCGGCGAGATCTTCGAGACCGAGCCCCTGCGATTCGAAGAGCGTGATCTGGTCGTCCTCAGCTCTGCCCGGAGCGTGACCGGCCACGACGTCGCTGAGTGCGAGCACCCGTTGCCAGTCGAGCGCGCCGCGTTCGGCAGCCTGAATCAGATCGCCGGATTCGGCACGGGCGCCCTCCAGCGAGTCAGCCACGATCAGGCCGGCACGACGGACGACATCGGCGTCGATTTCGGCGCGAGTCGTGGCGTTCGAACCCATTGCATTGACAAAGACGCCTGGCCGCAGCCACTCACCGTGGACGACCGGTTCGCTGGCTCGTGTGGCGACGGTAATGATGTCTCCCCAGGCGGCGAGCTCTGCCGGGTCAGCGAGTGCCAGTTCGACCCGTGTCTCCGGCAGTTTGGCCGAGATGCGTCTTTGGAATGCCAACGCGTGTTCCTCGGTGCGGCTCCAGACGCGAATGTCGGAGATCGGGCGGACCGCCGAGATCGCTTCGACCTGCGTTTCGGCCTGGAAACCGGCGCCGAAGACGGCATGACGACGTGCGTCCGACCGGGCCATATAGCTGGCCGCGACGCCGCCGGTCGCGCCGGTACGAATGCGCCCGAGCTCGTTGGCCTGGATCATGGCGAGAAGTTCGCGCGTATCGCGGTTATAGAGGAAGAAATGTGAGAGGACGCCTTTGCCGGGTACCGCGAGATAGTTCTTATGTCCCACGAACGGTTCATCGAGATCCCCCGCTTCCAGCGACATCAGCGTCGCGGTGTCGAGCGGCAGGCGCCGTCGCGGGTTATTGACGATCGTGCCTCCGGCGTGACCTGCCAACGCGCGTTCAACCAGCGGGATCACCTCATCAACTGAGATGAGCTGGGCGACGTCGGCTTCCGTCAGATAGAGCAACCTGATCCTCTTTCTCCGTCACCGTTGACGATCAACGATTCAAGCATTCGACATGATTTCGACATTCGCGCCGGTGAGGATGGCGGCTTCGGGAAGGCAGAGCCAGGCAAGAAAGTCGCCGACCTGCTCCGCGGTCACACCGGCGCGGAGTCCGTGGCCCGCCTGGCGCAAGAGATCGGTATCGACCGCGCCGGGACTGACGCAGTTGACGCGGATACCGTGCGGCTTACCTTCCACGGCGAGGATCTCGCTCAGCGCCAGCACGCCCGCCTTGGAGACGTTGTAGGCGGCCAGTCCCGGAAATTTCTCCGGCCCGCGCACCCCCGAGAGCGAGCTGATCAGAATCATCTGGCCGCCGCTCTCCTTCATCATGCGGAACGCCGCCCGAGCGCAGAGGAATGAGCCGCGCAGGTTAACGGCGAGTACGTCGTCCCAGGCGCGCGTCTCGAAGGCGTCGAACGGCTGCACGGCGATGATCGCGGCGCACTGCACGAGAATGTCGAGCCGGCCGAAGCGCTCGGTGATGCGGCCGGCGAAGTCGTTGACCTGACCTTCGTTGGCGACGTCGACCGTCCCGGCCAGCACCTCGCCACCAGCCGCCTCAAGCTGCGCCGCCGTTTCGGCGATCTGGCGTTCCGTACGGGCGCAGATCGCGACGCGAGCGCCATGTGCCGCCAGTGCCAGCGCGGTCGCGCGTCCGACGCCGCGTCCGGCGCCGGTGACCCAGGCGACCTGCCCGGCCAGCCGGCGATCGGATTCGATGCTCACGCGCACCCCCGTCCTAGTCGCCGAAATATTCGACGCTGTTGTTTTCCGATTCCCAGAGCCGCAAGCGATAGAGCTGCACACCGTCGAGCGCCGGCTGGAGTTGCTGCCAGCAGGCGACGATGATGTTCTCAGCCGACGGCAGAATGCCACGCAGGAAATCGACGTCCATGTTGAGATTGGCGTGATCAACCTTGTCGATGACGGTGCGGCGAATGATCTCGCGCAGGTCGCGCAGGTCGAGCACCATGCCCGTTTCAGCGTCGATCTCACCACGCACCGTCACTTCAAGCGTGTACGTGTGGCCATGGCCGTTGGGGTTGGCGTCTTTGCCGAAGACCTCCTGGTTGCGCTCGTCACTCCAGGCTGGATTGTAGAGTCGATGACCGGCGCTGAACGTTTCGCGCCGTGTAATGTACAGCATGTGGCTCGCTCCTCCGCCGCAATCATAACCGGTGTGGGCCGTTTCGTTGCGTGGCTCTCGCCGACGACCTATAGTCAGGCGGGCTGATCGGCTGAAGCGTGCAGGGACGAAGCGGAGCGATTGACAGTGACGCGGCGAGAACTGAAGGTTTTGTTCCTGAGCACATGGCCGCCGAAGCCATGTGGCATCGCGACCTTCAGCCATGATCTGTCACGGGCGATGCTCTCGGCCAATCCACAATTCGACTACCGTGTGGTGGCGATCAACGACCCGGGCGACGATTTCCGCTACCCCCCGGTCGTCCGCCAGCAACTTGAACGCGAAAGCCTGGCGAGCCTGCGCGATGTCGCGGCGTACGTCAACGCATCGGGCGCTGATATCGTCAGCTTGCAGCACGAGTTCGGTCTCTGGGGCGGCTTCGATGGCGAGTTTATCCTTCCCTTCCTCGATCGCCTGCGCGTACCGGTCGTCGCCACACTGCACGCGGTGCCGCTTGCCGAATCGACCTTCAACCGGGCCAACCGCTTACGCCTGATCGCCGAAATCGCGCGGCGCGCGCGGCATCTCGTCGTCTTTCTGCCGGATGCGCGTGACTATCTGGTCGACGGACTCGGCATCGATCCGGACAAGATCTCGGTCATCCCGCACGGTGCGCCGGCGTTCGATCGGTCACGCCGCGGCGAAGCGCGCGAACGGCTCGACGTTTCGGATCGTTTGGTGCTGACGACGTTCGGGCTGCTCAGTCGCTTCAAAGGGATCGAAGATGCGCTTCGGGCGCTGCCCCTGTTGGTCGACAAATGCCCCGAACTGCTCTATCTCGTGCTTGGCCGGCCACATCCGTACGAACCGGCCGACTATTATCCCGGGCTGCAACATCTCGTCACTACCCTCGGGCTCGACGAAAACGTGCGGTTTGTCGACCGCTTTCTCGATGACGACGAGCTGGCCGACGCGCTGATCGCGACCGATATCTATCTGACGCCGTACCTCGATCTGGCACAGGTGAGTAGCGGCACGCTCACGTTCGCGCTGAGCGCCGGTTGCTGCTGTGTCTCGACCCCATTTGTCTACGCACGGCAGGTGCTGGCGGAGGGACGTGGCCTGCTTGTGCCGCCCGCAGATCCGGCCGCCCTCGCGCAGGCGTTGGGACCGCTGCTGGCGGATACGGAATTGCGGGATCGATACCGGCAGGCGGCGGGCGAGTACGGTGCCGCGTTGCGTTGGCCGGAAATCGGCCGGCGTTATCTGGATGCGTTGGAGGCACAGGCGCTACCGCCATCACCGTTGCCGTCTGCCTGAACCACTGTCGTGATCATGATTAGGAGAATGCGATGACTCGACTTTCAGATTCCGATCTCTCGGTTGCCCTTAAGTCGCTCGATGGCTGGTCCGCGGCCGGAGGAGAGATTCGCAAGACGTTCGCGTTCAAGAACTTCGTCGAATCGATCGCTTTCGTCAACCGGCTGGCCGATGTGGCCGAGAAAGCGCAGCATCACCCGGACATCGATATTCGCTTCAACAAAGTACGGATCGGCTTGACGACGCACGATGAAGGCGGCATCAGCGACAAGGACACCGCGCTCGCCGCCCAAATCGACTCGCTGGCCTGAGCGCGTGCGACTCGCCTTCATTTCGTCGACGCCGATGTCGGTGCGCGGTGGCAGCGGCACGTTCGTCGGTATCTCGGTGTTGCAACGCGCGCTGGAAGCGCAGGGCCACCAGATCGATCTGATCTCTCCAGAGCCCGGCCCGATGCCGTTGGGCCATGCGGCCCAGCGCATCGGTTTCAACCTGGCTGCCGGCCGGCGTCTTGTGCGCCTGGCGCACGAACCCGATCTGGTTGTCGGGTTCGATCTGGATGGCTGCCTGCTGCGACACCGGAAGCCGTTCGTCGCATCGATTAAGGGCGTGCTTGCCGAGGAGTTAACCTTCGAGCGCGGTGTCGTCCGTTTCAGCCTCTGGCTGCAATCGCGTTTCGAACGGCTGAATGTACGCCGGGCGCCGCTCGTACTGACGACGAGCGACTATGCGCGCGGGCGGATCGCGTCGAATTACGGCGTGCCGGTCGGGAAGATCGCGGTCGTGCCGGAACCGATAAATCTCAACGGCTGGCGTACGGCACTGGCGGCGGCCGGGCCGCGCCAGACGTGGACGCCAACGATCCTCACGGTCTGTCATCTCTATCCACGCAAGAGCGTCGATGTGCTGCTCCGCGCGTTGCCGCGGGTGCGGGCAACGATCCCGAACGCGCGCCTGCGGATCGTCGGCATCGGCCCCGAGCTGGAGCGACTGATCACTCTGTGCGATGAACTCGGCCTGGCTGGGTCCGTCGACTTCCTGCGCCACATCCCGTTCGAACAACTCGTGCGTGAATACCGCGATGCCGCGCTCTTCTGCCTGCCGAGCCGTCAGGAAGGGTTTGGCATTGTTCTGCTCGAAGCGATGGCAGCCGGTCGGGCAGTCGTGGCCAGCCGTGCGACCGCCATCCCCGAGGTCGTGCCGGATGGCGTCGCCGGTTCGCTCGTCGCGCCCGGCGATCCCGACGCGCTTGCCGGGACGCTTATCGAGTTGCTCTCGCATCTTGAGCGTGCGGATGCGCTCGGCGCGGCTGGGGCGCGGCATGTCGAGGCGTTCGACGCTTCACGCGTCGCGACACGCTTTCTGGAATCGATCACCGGCAAACGACCGTGACGCCCGCTACCGAAGCTGCTGACGGCCGCGCTGC
The DNA here is from genome assembly GCA_937891245.1 of uncultured Thermomicrobiales bacterium. GTDB lineage: Bacteria > Chloroflexota > Chloroflexia > Thermomicrobiales > Thermomicrobiaceae > CALAGB01. The sequence goes on from CALAGB010000072.1 coordinate 5,498, forward strand.
CGGTGAGCGCGCCAGCATACGCCGGATGCCGCGTTGCAGCGGCGCGAACTGGGGCATCGGGACGACACGCTTGAGTTTCGCCAGGTACTGAGAGCATGCTGACGAAACTCGGGTTATCTTCTACGACGATGATGCCCTGTATCGCCTTGCCAGAACGTCCTCAGGCCTTGCCGTAGACAGGGATCGACGCTCCGCTGATGATACGGGCCGCGGGGCCGAGCAAGAACAGCGCGACGTTGGCGATATCGCCCGGCTGCACCCATTTGGCGATCGCTTTTTCCGAGGCACCCACACGGTTGGCCGGTGTATCGATCGTGCTCGGCAGGAGGCAATTGACGGTGATGTCGTGCTTCAGCAGTTCGGCCGACAGCGCTTCGGTCAAGCGCACGACGCCGCCCTTCGCAACGGAATAGGACGCGACGTTCGGGGAGCCGTGCACGCCCGAACGTGAGCCGATGGTGATGATCGAGCCGCCGCCCCGCTGAATCAGATGCGGGATCGTCGCCTTGCACGTGAGAAATGCGGTGGTCAGGTTGATGTCCTGTTGCTGTCGCCAATCAGCCAGATCGGTTTCATGAACCGGCTTCCCGCCGCCAAAACCACCAGCGGTCGCGACCAGACCATCGATGCCGCCGAAGCGCTCGGCCACGGCCGCGACCGCGCGGATCGTCTCTTCCTCATCGGTCAGATCGGCCGGCTGCCCGATGACGCGATCGCCGGCATTCAGCTCCGCGACCAAACGCTCGACCCCCGCCTGGCGACCACCGACGATCCCGACGCTGGCATCAACTGCCAGTAGCGCCTCGACGACCGCGCGGCCCAACGTGCCTGTCGCGCCCGTCACCACAACAACCTGTTTGGTGAGCATGATCCCTCCTCGGAGCGTCCGGTGCCGGCAACCCTGCCCTAACGCCGTCGCGTCGTCATGAAGACGTAACCGCCGCCGAATGCCACGATCGCAATCACGATGCAGACAACGGCGAGCGTGATGCCATTGAGAAAAAAGCCAAAGATCAACCAGCCGATCATGAGCCCGAGGAAGCCGGAGAGAAGTGGTATCCCATACTTTTGCTCATCCACCTGTGTGCGTTCCATTCTGCTGATTGACTTGCGCCGCCGGGACGATTGTCCACTCGGTGCGGTTCGTTGCTAATCATCCATGGTTCAGGCGGAATCGCCAACCTCGACTTTGGCGACGCTGGCAACCCGTTTGCGTCGATGCGTGGCAGGCGGGGATGACCGTCGTGCCCGAACTGCCACGTTCTTTCCACACGCCACCTTGATTCGAGGAACCATGCCGGGAATTCCGATTGTTGCGATCGTCGTTATCCTGATCATCATTGGCATCGCGTACTGGCTTTACACCCGCGCCTAAGGGGAATCTGGCGGCGAGGTTCACGCTACTTCCCACGATAGCGACACAAATCAGCGCGATTGAACGGACACACTTTCGAGGCAGGATCGATTCGTCGTCGCGGAGTTTCCCCGATGCTCAGCGTGTGGGGTGTAGGCTCGAGTGTATCGACCCGATCTCCGTGACAGGAAGGAGAGGAAGATGGTGGAATCTGAATTGGTTGAAGGGGAGCCGGTCGTACCGTCCGGCGAACAGGTGACGATCGAGTACGAGTCGCAGCGGGCCGTCATCGTCGAAGTCGGGGGAGGCATTCGCCGCTATGAAGTTTCGGGAGTGGCGGTTCTCGACGGCTACGACGCGGACGAGCGATGCACGTTCGCGCGCGGCATGCCGCTCATCCCCTGGCCCAACCGGTTGCACCAGGGTCGCTACTCCTGGGATGGCCGGCAGTATCAAACGCCGATCAACGAGATCGAGAAGAAGAACGCACTGCACGGCTACACTCGCTGGCTCAACTGGCAACTATTTGCCGACGGCCCGGATACGGCAGTCGCGTCGTTGCGCCTGCATCCCCAGGACGGCTACCCCTTCATCCTCGATCTGTCGATTACCTACGCTCTTGGACCGGATGGCTTGAGCGTAACGAACAGCGCACGGAATGTCGGGACCGTGGCTTGCCCGTACGCCCATGGCGCACATCCGTATATCACCGTGGGAACGGCGAAGATCGATCAAGCAATGCTGAGGGCGCCGGTGTTGACCTATCTCCCAACCGACGCCGACCAGATTCCGACCGGGCGTGCGCCGGTCGCCGGAACCGATTTTGATTTTCAGCAGGGCCGCACGCTCGGTGCCATTCAAATTGACCATGCGTTCACTGATCTGACTCGCGATGCCGACGGCCGAACGGCAATCACCCTCGCCTCGCCGGAGACCCAGCGGCGGGTCAGCGTCTGGCTAGACGAGAGCTATCCGTACGTCATGCTCTTCACCGGCGATACCGTCGAGCCGCCCGAGCGACGGCGGAACGGACTCGGTGTCGAACCGATGACCTGCCCACCCAACGGCTTCGCCAGCGGAATCGACCTCATCCGCCTGGAGCCAGGCGAATCCGTCACGACACGCTGGGGTATCCACGTCACGGACTAACGTGATTATCTGATCGTCGCGGACCCGCTCGACCAGCCTGGCCGGGTTCGCGCCGTGACGGATAGCCGTTCAGCGGGCGTTTTGCCGTGGCGCATTCCTGCCACCGGAGAGCGGTATCGAAGCGACGTTGTTGAACAGCGCGCTTCGTGTCCGTAGTTCCCGCTTGCGTTCGCGATTCGTGGTCACGAACGGTGAAACGACGGAGCGGCGTTCCCCAGAAGGAGAACGCCGCGTCGAACGCTTCGATCTGGTCGAAGACGAGCTTTTTGACGCTCAATCCTCGGGTGCGTTGCGGACGGCAATGACCCGTGAGCCGACGAGTTCTTCGAGTTCGGCTTCGCTGGGGAACTTCGCGCCGAGTTCGAGGCCCGAATACACCAGTTCGCCGTCGACCCGCCCGGGGAAGACTCCTCCGCCGGACGGCTTGAGAGTCACCGTTTCCAGGCGCGTCATATACCGCTGCAGAATGATATTCACCACA
>CALAGB010000073.1 GCA_937891245.1 uncultured Thermomicrobiales bacterium
GACCCGCCTCATCGTCCAGGGCATTACCGGTCGCGAAGGTTCATTTCACGCCGGACAAATGGTCGAATACGGCACAAACGTCGTCGGCGGTGTCACGCCGGGCGGCGCGGGCAAAGAAGTGCACGGTGTGCCGGTCTTCAACACGGTGCGCGACGCCGTGGCAGCGACACAGGCGAACACCTCGATCATCTACGTTCCGGCGCCCTTCGCGCCCGACGCGATTTTTGAGGCGGTGGACGCCGGCATCCCGCTCGTCATCTGCATCACCGAGAATATTCCGGTGCTGGAGATGACCAAGGTCTACGCCCACGTCAAGCAGAGCGGCTCGCGCCTGATCGGCCCGAACTGCCCCGGCCTGATTACGCCGGGCGAAGCCAAGGTCGGCATCATGCCAGGCTTCATTCATAAGCCAGGCGGACCGGTCGGACTCGTCTCACGCAGCGGCACGCTCACCTACGAGGTCGTCAACGCGCTCACCGAAGCCGGTCTCGGCCAGACGACAGCCGTCGGTATCGGCGGCGACCCGATCATCGGCACGTCGTTCGTCGATGTACTCGAACTTTTCCAGAACGACGACGCGACCGAGGCGATCGTCATGATCGGTGAGATCGGCGGCACCGACGAAGAGGTCGCCGCGCAGTACATCGCCGAGCACGTCACCAAGCCGGTCGTCGGATTCATCGCCGGACGCACCGCACCGCCAGGCAAGCAGATGGGCCACGCCGGAGCCATCATCTCGGGCGGTCGCGGTACCGCCGATGAAAAGATGGCGGCGCTCGCCGCCGCTGGAGTGCAGGTGGCCGAGCGACCGAACCAGGTCGCCGAACTGATGGCGGCCGTATTGAACTAAGCCAAAGGGGATGCCGGTGGGACCAGCCAATGTCATCGATGAGATGATCGCCTATTATCGCGCCCGTGCGGCCGAATATGACGAATGGTTCTACCGGCACAATCGGTACGATCACGGCCCGGAAATTAATCAGCTCTGGTTCGATGACGTGGCGCAACTTGAAGCGGCCTTCGCGAAGCTCGAGCCGGTCAACGATGCGCTGGAACTCGCGGCCGGTACCGGCATCTGGACCGAGAAGCTGGTGACGATCGCCAAGCAGCTCACGGTCATCGACGCGTCCCCGGAGATGATCGAGATCAATCGCGGCAAGCTCCCCAGCGCACCGGTACGGTATATTCAGGCGAATCTCTTTGAGTGGGAGCCGGATCGCGCCTACGATCTCGTCTTCTTCTCTTTCTGGCTCTCGCACGTTCCGCCCGAGCGACTTGACGCCTTCATGGCGATGGTACGCCGGGCGATCCGTCCCGGCGGGCGCCTCTTCATCATCGATTCACGCTTCGAACAGACCGGCGCGGCCAGGAACAATCCACTCTTCGAAGAAGAGCAAACCTATCGCACGCGCATCCTCAACGACGGCAACGAGTATCGGATCGTCAAGATCTATTACGAAACCGAGCAACTCCGACGTCTGCTCGACAAGGCGGGCTTCGACGCCGACGTGCACTTCACTGACCGCTACTTCATCTACGCTACGGCCGTCGCGCGGTAGAAACGAAAACCTCTCGCAGCGGCGCCGAGGGCGTAGGCTTTTTCATGCGGCGTCCTCGGCGCCGCTGCGAGAGGAATCCAAACCGCTATCTTGGCCGGAACTCCTCACCGATGCCGTCGAGGAAGAGCTCAACACGGCCGCAGCGTGGGCAGACGTAGACGTCGAAGCTCTCGCGGTTCGTGAACAGCTCGCCCATGTCACCAAGGAAGAAGCCCCAGCCACGGCTCCCCTCATGAAAGCGTTTCGTCCCGGCATACTGTAATTCCAGATTGCAACGCGCACAGGTCATCGGATGCGGTTCTTCCATCTCGTTATTCTCCCTTCGCCGGCCGTTCGTAGCCTTTCAGCATCTCCTGATAAATATCATGGCCGCGGTCCGGCGCGCCGGGACGCGAGCCGCCGGCTGCCGGTGATCCGGTTTGTGGATTGAGCAGCCGCGCGGCGGCCGCGCGCACCGCTTCATGCGGGCTTTGGGCCGCCGCCATGGCGACCGACGGTGAACGATGATAGGTCCAGAGCACGTCGGTCGCGACCTCGGCCAGTGCACGCTCGGGATGGACGACGAGCACTTCCAGAATCGGCGCGATCTCCGGCGTGCTCATCGCTCCCGACAACGCCAGCAGCGCCGTACGGCGCGCATCAAGCGGCGCGTCATCATCCGTCAACAACGCCAGCGCCGTCTCACGGGCGGCTTCGAAGTCGATCGCCATAGCCGCGTCCCAGGACGCCACACGCACACGCTCGCTCGTATCGAGCATCAGACTCGACAGCCGCGTCGCCAGTTCCTCCGGCGCCTCCTCGGCGAGCACGTCGGCCGCCAGACCACGCACCTCGTCATCACGATCGTCAAGCGCATGGCGCAACACGACGAGGCGTCCGGCACCATCCAGCCGTACTGGGCTATACGGATCGACCAGCAGCAGCGCCAGCGTCGTCTCGCGCGCGGCCGGCTCGCCCTCGCGCAACACCCGTTGCGCGACCTCCGGCAAATCGTTTGGAGCTTCATCCCACAACCGCCGCCAGAACGCCCCAGCGGCGTTGCTACCTGCCCAGAACGCCGCTTCCCTGAGCAAATCGGCCGGCGGCAGCACGCCAACTAGGTTTCCCGTCGTCGAATCGCGCCGGTTCACCGCAAAATCCTCGTTGAACGGCCGCAATTGCTCCGCGAGTACCATCGCGTCCGCGGGCGCCAGCTCCGACAGCAAGGCACCGCGTAGCCAACGCCGGCCATGCGCTTCCGCCAGCAAGCGGTGCACCAGCTTCGCACGCGCGGTTGTACCCCAGGCCGCCACGTCGCCCGCCAGCTCCGGCGACAACGGCTCCTCATCCTTCAAAATGCGCTTCACAATCGCCGCTGCTTGGTCCTCTGCCACAACAACCCTCCAACCCGATTCTATCGTAGGGGGTCGCGGAGGCAGGCGGACGGGCGGGACCTCATCCCCCGCCCGGTCCCACCGCTTCCATCTTGATTTCCGGCTCGAAAAGGTATATAGAACGCCTAGAATGGCCCGGCAAGTGCTGGGCGATGCTGGCGGGTCGCTGGTGGAGAAATAACGGCGGCCGCGCGACGCCAGTTAATACGTGTACCGTCTTCAGGTCAGCCGTCGAACACGGCCGTGGAGGATATCATGCGGGAAAGGCGCGGACCGCGCCGGGATGTCGACTTCGACGTCGAGCGCGAACCTCGCATGCCGGACAAGTGGAAAAAGGACGGCCCACCACGTCTCAGCGATGTACGTGCCGAGTGGGAGTCGATCTTCTGTCCCGAGTGTGGGAAAGAGCATCCCGATACATCCAACGTACGCATCCGTCGAACGGGTCAGGATTACGAAGCGCGCTGCCTTAAATGTAACGCCGTCATCGCCCACTACGTCGATGGTCTCTGGAGCGCCTGAACACGACGCTCCAGTCGCGTGCCACTCAGTTCTTGTGCGTTATCTCTGAGCGTTCCACCTGGCGTGAGCCAAACGGAATGAACATGCGCATCGGCAGGATCTGCTCACGACGGCGTTCCGCTTCAAGATTACGGGCGCGGGCACGCAGCACCGAAGAAAGCGAGAGCATGCCGACCAGCCGCGGCGGGCTGTCGTGGCTCACCACCGGGAAGCGCGTCAGACCGGTCGCCGCCATCCGGTGCACCGCCACGCGCAACGGTTCGTCCGGGTAGGCGATGGCCGGCGACATAACCTCTTCATGCTCGGTGATCGGGTCCGTCTGATCCGAACTGTGGATCATCAGCTCATGCAGCTGTGATGACGTGAGCACGCCTTTCAGGTTCCCATCCTTGTCGACGACCGGATAGAGGCCTTGCAGGAAGCGTTCGCCCTCATCGAACCGCTGGCGCAGCTCCAACGGACTCAATCCCTCCGGCAGAGCAACGATGTCCGTCGCCATGACCTCGCGTACGAAGAGGATCTCGAGCGGATCAACCGAGTATTCGCGACTGAGGTGATACCCGCGCTGGCTGATGCGTTCGGTCAGAATCGAGCGACGTAGCGACAAGGCAAGCACGGCGTGGCCGAGCATGACGGTAATCAGAAGCGGCAAAAGGATGTTCGGATCGTGCGTCACTTCGAGCATGAATACGATCGCGGCGAAGGGTGAGCCAAGCGTCGCACCAAAGACGCACCCCATGCTCATCGTGATCCAGAAACCATCCGCCACATGCGGCAAGAAGAGAGCTTCAACGCCGCCGAGCGCGCCACCCATCATGAGCAATGGCGCCAGCGTGCCACCCGATGTACCCGAACTGAGCGACGCGGTCCAGATGATCGATTTAACGACTAGCACACCGATGATGACGTGCGTGGTGACATCGCCCTTGACCAGTTGGCCGATCGTCCCGTATCCGACACCCAGTGCCTGTGGAAAGATCAGACCACCAACACCAACGACGACACCGCCGATCGCCGGCCACCACATCCAGTGAACCGGCAAGCGCTCATACAGTGCTTCGGTCTTATAGATCCCAAGCGTCAGAACAATCGACAGCAGGCCGCCGAGCAATCCGACGAGCACGCAACCAAGCAACGCCCAGACATCCAGCCGCCCCGGCAAGCCAATTGTCGGGAAGAGCGGGCCGCTCCCGATCAGAAAAGGGCGCATGCCCGCCGCGGCCGCGCAGGCAACCGCAACCGGAATCAGGCTGCGTGGCTTCCATTCAAAGAGGAGTAGTTCGGCGGCGAGGATCACCGCCGAAACCGGCGCGGCGAAGGTGGCCGCCATACCGGCCGCCGCCCCGGCGACGAGGAGCGTCTTTCGTTCGGAGCTGGTTAAGTGAATGAACTGGGCGATAAGCGATCCGATGGCACCACCGGTGACGATGATCGGTCCTTCGGCGCCGAACGGGCCACCGGTACCGATCGCAATCGCGGAGCCGAGCGGCTTCAGAACCGCCACCCTTGGCTGAATGCGACTTCCGTTCAGAAGAATCGCCTCGGTCGCCTCGGGAATGCCATGACCACGAATCTTTTCGGAGCCATAGCGTGCCATGATGCCGACAGCGATGCCGCCGATCACCGGAATCAGGATCGTCAACAGGCCCCAGTGGTTACCATCGGGTGCGACGAGCGACGTCCCATAGCGCCCATAGTAAAAAAAGTTGGTAAAGAGTCCGATGAGCCGCATGAGGACGAGCGCGATGACGGATGCGAACAGACCGATAATCAGAGCCAGGGCTGAAATAAAGATGACCCGTTTGGTAACCGTATAGTCGCCGAGCCGCTCTGGCTTTTCACTCGAAAGGTCTAGCGTCCAGCTTCTCCCATTGGGAGATGTGCCGTTATGCTTCGCTGCGTCACTCTCCATGTCCACGTTTGGACTGTGCCTCCCTGCGTGCCTTATTCACCGGTCAGCGCGTCGAGCGTGCGCACCAACTCCGGTCCGATCAATTTCAGTTCGTCCATATGATGGAGTGAAAGCTCCGATAAGACCGCTTCTCCCTCGTCGGTCAGATCGACATAGACCTTGCGTCGGTCCGCTTTTCCCCGCCGGCGAACGACCAGGCCTCGTTCTTCGAGCCGATCAACTAGCTCAACCGCAGTGTTATGGCGGATCTGCATCCGCTCGGCCAACTCCCCGATCGTTGGCTCACGGTCGACAGGCAACCCCTTCACCACAAGAAGCAACTGATGCTGCCGTGGCTCCAGTCCGTATTCACGGGCTACTTGCGAGCTGAAGCTGAGAAATCGCCGAATTTGGTGACGAAACTCAGACAGAACGCGGTAGTCCTCAATGCTGAGGGTCTGGCTGCGCGTCTCCACCCCAAAAGTATATCGTAACACGATAGGAATCTCAGGGTCAATTCCCAACGGCGCGTCCGCTACAAAGAACCCCGCACCGCATCAGTGCGGGGTCATCCACTGGCTCTACTCCCCGTTCAACGCGGGTCGTCCAAATCCACGATTCGCCGATCATCTCATTGTATTCACCGGCTGTGCTACGATCGCGAGGGGGACACTCGGACACGACGGCAACGGAGGATCATGCATGACGCTCACTGCGCAGCTCGCCACATTTGTCACGCACACCCGCTTTGACGATCTGCCCGACGAGGCGATCAGAATGGCGCGTCGCTCAATGCTCGACTGGCTTGGTTCGGCGATCCGGGGCGGCTCGGTGGAGGCGGCGCGTATCGCGCGCGGCGTCGCCGAGCGTGGCATGGCGGGCGCCGACGCCAGTGTGCTCGCGACCGGCCGGCGACTCTCGGCGCTTGGCGCGACATTCGCCAATGGTGCCGCCTCGCACGTTATCGAGCTCGACGACCTGCATCAGGGTTCGACCTTTCACCCTGCCGCGCCGATCATCCCGGCGGCGCTGGCGATCGCCGAACGCGAAGGGAGCAGCGGCGCGGAGCTGCTGCGCGCAATCGTGCTCGGCTACGATGTCGCCATTCGCATCGCTGAGGCGGTCAACCCGTCACACTATCGGTACTGGCACCCGACCGGCACCTGTGGTGTCTTCGGCTCGACCACGGCGGTTGCGGTTCTGCTCGGGCTCGATGACGAACAGTTGATGCAGGCGCTGGGCAGTGCCGGGACGCAGGCGAGTGGCCTCTGGCAGTTCCTGGCAGACGGCGCTATGTCAAAGGCGCTCCATACGGCTCACGCCGCGCATGACGGCATCATCGCGGCAGAGCTGGCGCGCGATGGCTTCACCGCCGCCAGCGCCATCCTCGAAGGGCCGCGGGGCTTCTTTGCGGCCACGGCTGAGACGGCCGATGAAACGCGCATCACCGACGGTCTCGGGACGATCTTCAAGATCACGGAAAACGGCTTCAAACGGCACGCCTGCTGCGGCCACACGCACACGGCGATCGATGCGGCGCTGGAACTGTGTCCGACGGTACGCGGCCGCGAGATCGAGCGGGTCGAGATCGACACCTATCGCGTGGCGCTCGATATTACCGATCGCATCGACCCGCACACCCCCTACGAGGCGAAGTTCAGCATCCAGTACGCCGTCGCGAACGGTCTGCTCGAGGGTCGGGCCGGTCTGGAAGATTTCACGGACGAGCACATCGCCGATCGCGAGATTCAACGCCTGCTCAGTTGCACCGACGCCCGCGAAAACCGGGATTTCACCGCGAACTATCCCGCCGCTTGGGCCTCGACGGTCCGCGTCACCCTCGCCGATGGCGAACGGCAGGAGGCGACCGTGCAGCACCCCAAGGGAATGCCGGCGAATCCGATGAACGACTCGGAAGTCGAGCAAAAGTTCCACGACCTGGTCGATGGCCTCGTGGGGGCGGAGGGCGCCGACGAAATCATCGCGGCGGTCGGCCGGCTGAGCGGGGAGACGACGGCAAGCGATCTGGTGGCGGTGATCAACCATTCGACCGGTGCACCGATCGCCTCCGGGTCACTCTGATGTCGCGGGACGCAGCGCCGCTCCTGGTGATCGTGAGCGGTCCCCCGGCATCGGGCAAAACGACAATCGGCGAACGGCTCGCCGGTGTGCTCGACCTGCCGTTGCTCACCAAGGATGGGATCAAGGAACTCCTGGCCGACTCCCTGGAGGTTGAGGGGATTGAATGGTCGAAGAAACTGGGCGCCGCCAGCTTTGAACTGCTATTCGATCTGGCGAACCGGCTGCTGAGTGCCGGGACGTCGGTCATTATTGAAGGAAACTTCGATCCCGAATTGAGTACCGATCGCTTGGCGTCCATCGTACGGAATGCAAGTGCGGCCGTTGTCCAGGTGATCTGTCGGGCCGATGTCGACGAATTGGTGGGGCGCTATAAGCGACGCGACGCCTCGGGCAAGCGTCACGCCATTCATGTCGACGGAGATCGGGTTTCGGACGAATCGTTCGAGATGCTTCTTCGGCGCGATTCACTCCCACCGCTCAACATCGATGGTCCTATCATCGAGATCGATACGACCGATGGCAAGACCGTCGACGTGACCGAGTTCGCGGATGAGATCAGGCGCAGCGTACCGGCCAAGCGCGCGGATGGGCGGGGTTAGCGCGTATGGGCAAGGTGCTCGAGCAGCACGCCAAGGCGTTACTCGCGCGAAGCGGCATCGCGATTCCGCGCGGGGATGCGGCTGCGTCTCCAGAAGAAGCGCGGCAGATCGCTGAGCGAATTGGCGGTCCGGTCGTCGTGAAGGCGCTCGTTCTGGCGGGCAAACGCGGCAAGGCGGGCGCCGTACGCCTTGCCGAATCGCCGGACGAGTCGGCGCGAGCGGCTGCAGGTCTGCTCGGCCCCAACGTTGGCGGCTATCCGGTCGAGGCCGTCCTCGTTGAGCAGCGCTTCGCACTCAGCCGCGAGGTGTACCTGTCGCTGACGAGTGATGCCAATGCTGCCCGCACCCGCCTGCTTATCGGCACCAGCGGCGGAATCGAAATCGAGGAGATCGTCCACGACAACCCCGACGCACTTCAGTCCCATGCTATCGCACCCTCGGCCGGACTCCCTGAGTTTCAGGCGCGCCAGCTCTGGCGCCGGGCCGGTATTTCCGGACGGCTCCTACCACGACTCGGCGCGCTGACGGCTCGGCTCTACCGGGCGTTTCGCGATTTCGACGCCTACCTGCTGGAGATCAATCCGCTGGCCGAGACCGTGAATGGCGAGATGATCGCACTCGGTGCGGTACTGGCCATCGATGATGCCGCGCTCTTCCGGCAACCAACGCTTGATGGGCTGGTGCAGGTCGCCAGCGAGAAGGTCTGGCGCCCGTTGACGGCGCGCGAGGAGCAGGTCAACGCACTCAACGCGGCAGAGCCGTATCGTGGCTCGGCGCGCTATCTTGAACTCGACGGCGGCGACATCGGCTTCCTCTGCGGTGGCGGTGGCGCCAGCCTGGTCCTCTTCGATAGCCTTGTCCGCGCGGGCGGACAGCCGGCCAACTATGCCGAGTTCGGCGGCAATCCGACCGAAACAAAAGTCGCCGGCCTGGCGCGGGTCGTGCTGAGCAAGCCGGGCGTGCGTGGTCTCTTCGTCGCCCACAACATCACGAACAACACGCAGGTCGACGTTGTCGCCCGTGGTGTTGTGCGGGCGCTGGAAGAAGCTGGTATCTCGGCCGACCGCTTCCCGGTGGTCGCCCGCGAGATCGGGCTGCACGATGCCGAGGGGCAGGCGATCTTCGAAGCGGCCGGCATTCGCTCGTTCGGCATCGAGAGCACGCTTAGCGACGCAGCACGTGGGATGGTGGCGGCCATACAGGCCCGCGAGGAAAGGGTTTCGAGTTGAGCGTTCTGATCGACGAGACGACGCGCATCGTCATTCAGGGAATCACCGGGCGTGAAGCGAGCATGGTCGCCCAGCACATGCTCGCCTACGGCTCCCATCTCGTCGCCGGTGTGACGCCGGGGCGGAGCGGCGGCGACGTATCCGGCGTTCCGGTCTACGACACGATGGAAGAAGCGGTCGAGCGGCACGCAGCGAACGCCACGCTCATCTCGGTCCCACCCGCCGCCGTCCTCGACGCGGCCCTCGAAGCGCTCAGCCATGAGATGCGCCTGCTCGTCATCGCGACGGAAGGTGTACCTCGTCACGATGCCATGCTCATTTTGGAAAAGGCGCGCACCGCGGCCGCACGCGTTATCGGCCCGAACTCGGTCGGCGTCATCAACCCAGCGGCGCGAGCCAAGATCGGTGCGATCGGCGGCGAAGATCCGGCACGCGCCTTCCCGCCCGGGCGGATCGGCATCATCTCGCGCAGCGGCGGCATGACCTCGGAGATCGGTCTTATGACGCGTCGCGTCGGGCTGGGTGTGAGCACGGCGGTGAGCGTCGGCGGCGATGCGCTCATCGGCACGTCGCCCGCGCAGCTCCTACCGCTCTTCCAGCGCGATCAGGCGACGGAGGGCGTTGTTCTCTTTGGCGAACCGGGCACCAGCTTCGAGGAAGATGTGGCAGACGCCATCCGGCAGCTGCGCTTCACGAAACCGTTGATCGCCATGGTCGCCGGGCGCTTCTCCGAAACGTTGCCCGAGGGCACCGCCTTCGGCCATGCCGCCGCCATGATCGAACGCGGTGCCGGTCGCCCCTCCGCCAAGATCGAACAACTGCGCGAAGTCGGCGCGCTCATCGCCGACGACATGGAAGATCTGCTCCAATACCTCAGCATGGTCTTCAAGAACCAGCCCTACCACGGCTTCGCCGGCGACGGCTTTCACCTGAACTGACCGCTCCCACTACCCGCTTCCGTCGGGGCGGACACAGATTCCGCCCACCGCTCACCCCGTTCACCCGCACCAAAGGCGCATAGGCAGGCCCCTTCACGGCGCCCATGGGCGTGTCCGGGTCGGTCACGCGCCGTTCCGCGTGACCGCGGGAGAAGCAAGCTCCGCTCGTACGACACGCGGTTGGTGGTCGCAGCGAAGCAGTTGCTTCAATATATGTATTCTTGATGTTATATTGATGTACACTGCAGGTGACGATCGATTGTCACGCGTTGAGCAGGGGGTCGCATGAGTCAGGGACACTATCGCAAACCGGGTCCGGACGAACCGCTGCGCCACGCCCGCAGCTGCTACGACCATCTGGCTGGTATCGCAGGGATTCAACTGAGTCAGGCGCTGATCAGTCATGGCTGGATCGTGCCGGTCGAGGACCAGCGTGGCACGTACCAGCCGGCCTATGCGCTCACCGAGGCCGGGCACGCCGCCCTGGTCGCACGTGGCGTCAATATTCCCTCGGCCGCTCGTCAGTATCGTCGCTTCGCCTATGCCTGTCCTGACTGGACCGAGCCGGGTGCGCATATCGGTGGAGCGCTTGGTGCGGCCATCCTGCACCGGCTCATAGAGGATCATATCGTCACGCAGCTGCCGGGCGATCGAACCTTGCGCCTGAACGGCGATCTCCACGAATGGCTCGGCTCCGCAACGTCCGGCTCGAACGGTCAGCGCTCCCGCGAGGACTGGACAAGCGCGAGCTGAACGGCCTCCGCCTGGGACAATCCACGTCCCTGAGCCACCGCGGACGCGTAGGCGCCAGCACCGAGATCCGCTTGTGTTCGTGCGCGACTGCGTTGCTCCGCTTCGCCGTCCTCATCCGTTGGCGTCGCGATGCTCTGCGTGGCGCGGATCGCATCGGCCGCACCGAACAGCCGGGCGGCGCGTTCCGCGGCTCCTTGCATCTGCGCGACCCGCGCCAGTCCAGCAATCGTCTGCGCGATCTGCACACGATTGCCTTGGTCAACCCGTCGCGCCAGGCTTTCCCGCAGCAACGCCGTCGCCGCGGCGTCGTCGCCACGATGCAGATTGAGCAGGCCGAGATTGTAGAGCGTCCAGGCAGTCCGCTCGGCATCTCCGACTTCGCGGAAGAGCGCCAGTCCCTCTTCCAGATAGGTCATCGCGCGTTCATCATCGCCTTCATAGCGAGCCAGCTCACCAAGGCTCGTCAACGAAATGCCGGTGTTAAACGGATGTCCAACCGCACAACGCAGCGCCAGCCCTTCCTCGAAGAACGTCCGAGCGGTCGCGTAATCGCGTTCGTGCATGGCGAGGCCGCCCAGGCCGGTAAGCGAGATGGCGATGCCAAACTGATCGCCCAGCTCACGGAATGCCGCCAGGCTCTTCTCATAACACTGACGCGCCGCGTTCGGTTCATCGTGCAGCACGGCATCGCCCAACATGAAAACCGCAAGGCCGTAACCCCAGCGATCCCCCACCGCTTCGAGCAACTCAGCACTCTCGCTGAACAGCTTCCGAGCGGTCACGGCATCCCCTTGCGATAGGTATGTGCTCGCGAGCTGATCCAGAGCCTGACCGAGACTGCGCCGATCGCCCAGCGCGCGGAAGCGCTCGACACTAGCCGTGAGCAGCCGCGAGGCGCTCGCCAGATCGCCCATCGCCCAGGCTTGCTGGCCGGTCGCGTACGACGCCCGTGCGTAGGCCCAGCTTTCAGGGTCGGCATTCGGTTTGGCGAGCGCTTCCTCGCCCCAGGCACGGCCTTCGCGTCCCCGTCCAATCGCATCCCAAAACCAGAGGAGATAACCGATGAATTCCAGAGCGCGGTCGATCTCAGCGTGATCAAGCAGCCAGCTGAGAGCGGCACGCACGTTGTCAACCTCCGCGGCCAGAGCCTGGGTCCAAAGGAAGCGGTCCCCACTCTGCAAGCCCCGGTCGGCCTGTTCTGCGAAGGCAAACATCACAGCGGCATGCCGTCGCCGAACGGTGTCCTCCTCGCTGCCGGCTGCCAGCTGCTCCTCGGCGAACTCGCGGATCGTCTCCAGCATCCCATAGCGCGCGCCGCCGCTGCCGCGCTCGACCCGGACCAGACTGCTATCGACGAGCGCCGCCAACCCGTCCATGACGCTGACATCAACGCCCTCAGCATCACCACAGAGCTCCTCCGCGCGCTCCAACGTCCAGCCCCCGGCGAAGACCGCGAGCCAACAGAGCAGGCGCTGCTCCAGTGGAGAGAGCAGGTCGTAGCTCCAGGCGATCGTGTCACGCAGCGTCTGCTGGCGGGCCGGGAGATCACGCGGCCCGTGCGTGAGTACATCCAGGCGGCGCTCCAGCCGTACCGCCAGTTCGGGCAGCGTCAGGTACCGGCCGCGCGCGGCGGCGAGTTCGATGGCGAGCGGCAGGCCCTCCGTGCGCCGGCAAATCTCGGTGATGGCCGCGATCTCGACCTCACCAGACATGACACGCGGGTCGATCGCCGATAGACGCTCCAGCAAGAGGGCGGCCGACGGCGTCTCGATCACACTCGCAAGGTCCGTCGTTTGGCGCGGATCGGGCAGGGTCAACGGCGGTACGTCGAATTCCTGCTCGCCCGAGAGCGCCAGGGGCGCACGGCTGGTGGCCAGGACGGTCAAATCGGGGCAAGTGGTGAGCAGGTCGCTCACGGATGGCGCGGCAGCCAGCAAGTGCTCGAAGTTGTCGAGCACGAGCAACAGCCGCCGGTCGCGCAAGCGCGTCGTGAGCCGCATGAGCGGTGGCTCATTACTCGAATCCAGCAAACCGAGCGTAAACGCGATGGTCGCCAGCACCAGTTCCGGTTCGCGCAACGACGCCAACGTCACGACGAAACAACCATCGGGGAACGCTGAGCGCATCTCGGCGGCGACCTCGAGCGATA
>CALAGB010000074.1 GCA_937891245.1 uncultured Thermomicrobiales bacterium
ATATGCTCGCCAAACTGCGCGGCGTGCTCGATCCGCAGGCGGGCAGCGCCGCGCTCCTGCTCCATCAACTCACAACCACTCCCTCGGTCGCTCGGCTCGATCCGTTGCTCGTCACCGGTCGCACCGTCGCCTGCGCGCGGTCGACCGCCAGTCGCGTGCTTCCCTGGATTGAGCAGCGAGTGCCGGAACTGCGCGGGCTGCTGGCGACCGCTGCGCTTTTTCAGCCGTCCGATGACGACGCTGCCGGTGCCTGGGATGATCTGGTGACCATCGATCCCGCACATGCCTGGTGGCGGCCACGCAACTATGTGCCGCTGCTGACCGCCTACTTCGAAGAAGGGCGCTCTGCCTGTCTTATCGGTACCCGTGGACTGCTCGGCGAAGGCTGGGATGCGAAGCGGATCAACGTGCTGATCGATCTGACGACCGCCAGCACCAGCACCTCGGTGCATCAGATGCGCGGGCGCTCGCTGCGGCTCGACCCGGCGCTGCCGCACAAGGTCGCCAATAACTGGGATGTTGTCTGCGTCGACCCCACCCATCCCAAAGGCACCGCCGATTACGCACGCTTCGTGCGCAAGCACCGCGATTACTACGCGCCGGCGCTCGAAGGCGATATCGAATCGGGCGTCTCGCATGTCCACCCCGCGCTCTCGCCGTACGGCCCACCGCCGGCCGCCGACTTTGCGCCGATCAACGTCGCAATGCTGCACCGGGCCGGATCGCGTGCGGCCGCCTACGCGCGCTGGTGCATCGGCGAGCCGTATGAGAACGCCGAAACGCATACCGTACGCGTCCATCTCGGCCGGCCACTCGGGCTGCCGCACCGGCAATTGCAACACCAGACCGGCGGCGAAGTCTCGGTTCGGCACCGGGCGCTGGCGCTGGTCGGTTCGGCCGGGGCAGCCGGCATCGCGCTCGCGGCGGCTGGACCCGACCTGCTCGGGCTGGCCGGGGGTCTGGCCGTCCTTGGGGGCGGTGGCGCCTGGCTCAGCCGTTCGTTCGATGCGGCGGTCGCGCGGTCGCAGCCCTCCGATGCGCTGGAGGACTTCGCGGCGGCCGTCGCCGAGGCGCTGGCCGCGACTGGCGGCATCGCGCCGGATCTCGGCCCGGACAATGTGCGGATCGTTACCCAGGCGGACGGCCGGTATCGCTGCTTTCTGGCCGGCGCGACGACCGAAGAGAGCGCCCGCTTTGCCGAAGCGCTCGATCAACTCCTGTCACCGCTGGCGGCGCCGCGCTATATCATCCCGCGGTACGTCGTCGCACAACCAACATCGTTGTTCGCGGCAGCCCGGCTGGCGCTGCGCTTGTCGACCGGCACGAAACGCGGTTCCACCGTCGTTTACCACGCCGTGCCGAACTGGCTCGCCGCTAACCGCGAGCGCGCCGGAGCCTTCGCTCGCGCCTGGAACCGCTACGTCAGCGCCGGACAACCACTCTACTGGAAAGACCCGGCAGCCCAGGCAATCCTCGCCGCCCAGCGCGGTGACGACCCCTTCGACGTGACGACCCAGATGCGCGTCCTGTGGCACTAAGACGGCGTCCGCGCGGGCAACCCGGCAGAGACGCACCGTTCCTCATACGTACATCTCGGCGTCCCTCGCGTACCCACGCCGGAAGCGCATCGTCCTCGGTGCAATTCTCCTAGAAAAAACGTGACGCCTGGGTGATTTACGACGGCACGTGTTCCTCGCTAGACTGAATGTGCGCCGCTATTTTGCGCGATTCATCATCCATTCATCTATCGCTCGCAGACTCGAGGGGAGGAGAAGATGCAGAAAACCAAGTGGGTGGTCGCGGAACACGTGTTGCAGGTCTTTGTGGCGGCGACGATGCTGCTGACGCTTGCGCTGGTGCTGCTCGGCCCTCACCTCTCGTCCGCCATCTCCTGAACCGCCGCATCCAGTCTCTCGATTCTAATCAGCCCGGGCGTTAACGCCCGGGCTGATTAGTATGCTGATGTTCCTTCAACGAGCCTCACGCCACTGGGACAACTGGCTGTGAATCTGGCAAATCGCGGGTAGAATGTGCGCCGTTCATTAATGACGTCGTCGTGGTGCGCATGAAGCCATCCAATTGTGGCCCGTATGGTTGACGTTGGCGCCGGAATCTGTTACGTTGTCACCCTGCTACGTGCCCGGTCAATGGCGTCCGGATGCAACTGGCTCTCAGAGCAATGCTGCAACGATACATCCTTATACCGTCGGGACGACGTACTTAAGGCAGAACGGGAATGCCACGACGTGGGGTTGTGGACGATGTACCGTGAGCGCGGATCTGACGCTCGATCATGCCGGAGCGTTCGCCAGATGGGACAGATACTGCGTTTTCGCGCGATCTGTCCGAGCGGTGAAACGGAGGTGAGTTGCCGGCGTTGGGTCCGGCCATGTCGTACGCGTGTATACCAACGTGAGTGCTCGCGTATGCACCGATCAAATCCCCAGCTTTCGTACGTACGAGGAAGTAGATGAGTCAACCGGCGCGGGCTGCGCCGGCCCCAATGAAAGTGAGTGAAGAAATGGGTTTTGATGCCCAGCTTCAACTGCTGCAGCACCATTTCATGGCTGGTCACCTGAACCGTCGCGATTTCATCAAACGCGCTTCGGTCATGGGTTTCAGCATGGCGACGATTAGCGCCGCCCTGGCCGCCTGTGGCGGCAGCAGCGACAAGACCGCGACGTCCGCGTCCTCAGGCTCGACGAGCAGCAGTGGTGGCGCGTCGACCACACCGACGACATCCATTACCGTCAACCAGAACGCCTCCCCGGTCGCGTCGGGCGGTGCCACGCCAACGAGTTCGACCAGTTCCGGTCCGTCCGGTGGCTCGGTCATCCTGGCACGCGGCACCGATTCGGATAACCTCGATCCGGTCACCAACGACGGCAACGTCAACATCTGGCTCTTTATGAACATCTACGACCAGCTGATTACCGTCGCGAACGATGGGCTCTCACTTACGCCGGATATCGCCGAGAAGTGGGATACGTCGACGGACGGCAAGACATTCACCTTCCATATTCGGAGCGGCGTGAAGTTCTTCGACGGCTCCGACATGACGGTGGACGACATCAAGTGGTCGCTCGAGCGTGCCCAGAAGACCGAATCGAGCCCCTGGCTTTTCACCCTGGAGCAGGTTGACACGATCGATTCGCCCGACGATTCGACGGTGGTCATTACGCTCAAGGAGGCCTGGGCTCCCTTCCTGGCCGACATCTCGATGTTCAATTCGAGCATCATCTCGAAAGCCTTCGGCACCAAGATCGGTGAAGATAAGCTCGTCGATCAGACGATGGGCACCGGGCCCTTCCAACTCAAGGAGTGGAAGAAGGCTCAGTCGATGACCCTCGTCAAGAACCCCAATTACTGGAAGCCCGGCTTGCCGAAGCTCGACCAGATCACCATCCCGGTCGTAACCGACAGCAACAGTCGCATTCTGCAACTCAAGGGCGGCCAGGTCGACGGTATCATCGGGCAGAACGATATTCCGCTCAGCGCCGTCACCGATCTCGGTAATACGCCAAATACCAAGGTCTACAAATTCACCTCGACCTACAACAACTTCATCGTGCTGAACACGCGTAACGCGCCACTGAACGATGTGAAGGTGCGTCAGGCGCTCAACTACGCGACCGACAAGAATGAAATCATCAAGTCGCTCCTCTTCGGCAATGCCGAGGTCTCCAACAGCTTCATGCCGAACGGCGCGCTCTTCTGGAATCCCGATCAGAAGGGTTACCCGTTCGATGTCGATCAGGCGAAGAAACTGATAGGCGAGTCGCAGTCGCCAAACGGCTTCAAGCTCGAGTTCCAGGTGCTTTCCGGCAACCAGTTGCAGCTGCAGACGGCGACGGCACTCAAGGACATGTGGCAGGCGATCAACGTCGAGCTCGACATCCTGCAACTTGAGCAGGGCGTCATGACCGACAACTATCGCAACAACAAGTTCCAGGCACGCCTGACCGGCTGGACGAACGACATCAACGACCCGGACGAACTGGTTTCGTACGCCATCCTGCCGGAATCAACTCAGAACTATCACACCGGTTGGACCAACCAGAAGGCAATTGACCTCGCCAACGAGGGCCGCACGACGCTCGACGAGAGCAAGCGCAAAGAAATCTACTACCAGATCCAGCAGATCCACATGGACGACGCACCGTTCGTCTATCTGTATGTGCTCCCGTATATCGATGCGCTGAACACGAAGGTGGAAGGGTTCTTCCACCATCCGATGGGGCAGTGGGTCTTCGCCGAAATGTCCGTCAAGAGTTAGTCGGATCGCGAGACGAGCAAGCAGCGCTGCTTGCTCGTCTCGCTGGTGGGAGCGAACCGTGTCTCGTGGTCGTTACATCCTGCGCCGCCTTGTGCAGATGATCCCGGTGCTCATCGGCGTCACGATCATCGTCTTCTTGATGGTGCATCTCATCCCCGGCGATCCGGCTTCCGCCATGCTCGGCGATCAGGCGACCGATGTGTCGGTCGCGCGAGTGCATAAGGAACTGGGGCTCGACAAGCCGCTCTACGAACAGTACTTCTATTTCATGCGCAATTTGGCCGAATTGAAACTAGGCGACTCGATCAAGTTCCGAGTACCGGTCTCTTCGATCATCTTTGAACGACTGCAAGTCTCGCTGTTGCTCGTTGCCATCACGATCCTGCTGACGATCATCATCTCGATGCCGCTCGGCATCCTGGCGGCAATCAAAAAGGACAGTTTGCTCGACAACATTGTGCGTTCGACGCTGATGGTGACGATGGTAATGCCATCCTTCTGGACCGGCATCATTCTGATTCTGTTATTCAGTATCCATTTCCGGATCTTGCCCGTCTCCGGCTACGGCTCGAACCCGGTGCAACATGTGGTGCATCTCATCTTGCCGGCGCTCACCATCTCGCTCGGCCTGGCGCCGATCCTGATTCGCTCGCTACGCACCAGCATTCTCGATACGCTCCGCTCGGATTACATCAAAACAGCGCGCGCCAAGGGGTTGGAAGAGCGCTCGGTCATGACGATTCATGTGCTGCGCAACGCGCTCATCCCGACCGTCACCCTGCTTGGAATCTCGGTCGGATTCCTGATGGGCGGCACGGTCATCATCGAAAAGGTCTTCTCGCTGCCGGGCGCCGGGTTGCTGCTCATCGACTCGGTTTCGGCGCGCGACTATCCGGTGGTGCAAGCGGCGACGCTCATCTTCGCGCTGCTGGTCATTCTGGTGAATCTGGCGACCGACATCATCTATTCGTTCATCGATCCACGAGTCCGGTATGGATAGCGCGAAAATCGAGGAAGGCACCGCATGACCACCGTTGAAGCGCAGGCATCCGCGTCGACGCTCGCCGTCGCGAGCGCGCGGACGCGGCCACCCTGGTGGCACCGGGTACTGAGAAGCCGAAACCTGATGATCGGCCTCGTGATCATCCTGCTGATCCTGGCGATCGGCCTGCTGGCACCGGTTCTCTCGTCGTACGATCCGCAAAAACCGGATTACAGCGTCATCATCCAGGCGCCCAGCCTGTCACATCCCTTCGGCACCGACGCGTTCGGGCGCGATGTGCTCACGCGCGTCATGTACGGCGCACGCATCGACCTGCGCGTCGGCATCACCGCCGTGATCTCCCCCTTCATCATCGGCATCATTCTCGGGTCACTGGCTGCCTATTTCGGCGGTGCGGTCGAAACGATCATCATGCGTATTCTCGATATCGTGCAGGCGTTCCCCTTCATCGTCCTGATCATCGCCATTGTCGCGATTCTGGGGCCGGGCCTGAACAACATGTACATCGCGGTGGCGCTCACCGCCTGGGTCGTCTACGCCCGGTTAATACGCAGCGAGATACTGGTCCAGAAAGAGCAGGAATACGTCATCGCCGCGCAGGCGATGGGGGCGTCCAACTGGCGCGTGATGCTCCGGCATCTGATGCCGAACACGATCACGTCGTCGATCGTCTATTCGATGGCCGATATCGCACTCTACATCCTGCTGGCCGCCTCGCTCAGTTTCCTCGGCCTCGGTGCCAAACCGCCGACACCCGAATGGGGTGCCCTCATCACCGAAGGGCAGGCGTACATGACGACCGCCTGGTGGATGAGTACGCTCCCCGGCGTCGCTATCGTCATCACTGGCATCGGCCTGAGCCTCATCGGCGACGGATTGTCGGATTTGCTGCGACCGGCCGGGCGGTAAGAAACGCCCCTCACCCCCGACCCCTCTCCCCGACCCGCTCGCGGGTGCCCCAGGAGAGGGGAGAAAACGCGCGACTAAAGTCGCACGGGCGCCATGAATGTCGCCCGCGTCACCCAGCAGGAACACGCCCCAGTTCACCTCAAGACCCCCCTCTCCCAACGATTGGGAGAGGGGGGTCTTGAGGTGAGGGCCGTTCCAGCGGCACGCATTGCCCTCTGCCGGCAACGTACTACCGTCCACCCGGACGCAGCACATCCGACAGGCCATCGCCGATGAAGCTGAAGGCGACGCCGGTGATGACGATAGCGATGCCGGGGATGGCGCTCATCCACCAGGCGGTGGTTATGAAGCTTTTGCCCTCGGTGATCATCGCGCCCCATTCGGGGGTTGGCGGCTGCGCGCCCAGGCCGAGAAAGCTCAGCGAGGCGGCCAGCACGATGTAGAGCGCGATGTCGGCCATTGAGAAGACTATTGATGAGGTGATGACATTCGGCAGCAGGTGGCGCAGCATGATGCGCAGGTCGTTGCCGCCCATCGCCCTGGCCGCGATCACGTACTCCTTGTTCTTCTCGACCAGAATCTCGCTGCGTATCAACCGCGCGTAGACGATCCAGGCAATGAGCGCGACGGCGAAATACATATTCGTCAGGCCCGGCCCAAGTACGGCCACGATGGCGATGATCAGGACGATGAAGGGAAACGCCTGCACGATATCGACCAGGCGCATCACGAGCGCGTCGATCCAGCCGGCGTAGTAGGCAGCGATCGTGCCAAGCAGAATGCCGATGATGAACGGCGGGATCGTACTGATAATGCCGACACGCAGATCGATGCGCGTGCCGTAGAGCACACGCGAGAAGATGTCGCGGCCGAAGTTATCCGTGCCGAACAGGTGCGACATGCTCGGCGGCAGCTGCGTCGCGCTGTAATCCTGGTCGATCGGGTCGTAGGGGGCGATGAGTGGGGCGAAGAGCGCGATCAGCAGGATCACCGTGAACATCGATAGCCCGATAACCAGATTGCGATTGCGCAGAATGCGTCGCCAGCGGCGTCGCCGGACGCCCTCACCGGCAAGCTGCATCCGGCCGGACGGCGCGAGTGCGGCCGTCTGTTCGTTCCCCCGTGCTTCAAGTTCTTGCATTTATTCCAACTCCACGCGCGGATCGAGAAATGAATAAACCAGGTCGGTGAGCAGGTTCACGACGATCACCATGAAGGCGAAGATGAGCGTGGAGGCCTGCACGACCGGGTAATCACGCGCGGTAATCGAATCGATCAGCAGTGCCCCGGCGCCCGGTAGCGCGAAGACCTTTTCGGTGATCACCGTGCCGCCCATCAACCGACCGATGCTGATGCCGAGCAGCGTAATCGTCGGGATGAGCGCGTTGCGCAGCACATGCGCCATGACGACGGTCCGCTCAGCGATCCCCTTCGAGCGTGCTGTGCGCGTGAAATCGGCCTGCATCGCTTCGAGAATGCTCGTGCGTAACGTGCGAATCAGGATCGGCGAGAGGCTGAGTGAGATCGTCAGCGAGGGGAGGAAGAGGTGCTTCAGGTGGCCCCAGGGGCCCTCGCCGTAGCCGGAAACCGGAAAGATCCCCAGCTTCACGCTGAAGAAGATGATGAACATGATGCCGAGCCAGAAGGAGGGCATCACCATCGTGACCATCAGCGCGCTGCGCACGATGTTGTCAAGCATGCTGTCTTTCTTCAGCGCGGCCAGCACCCCGAGCGGCAGCGAGACGAGAATCGTGATGATCAGCGTAACGAGGACAACCGAGAGTGAAACCTGCAGCCGGGAGAAGAGAAGTGATGAGACCGGAACGCCATAGTGCAGTGATTTACCCAGATCAAGCTCTGCCAGATTGCGCACAAAATAGCCGTACTGTACGACTAACGGTTTATCCAGCCCCATCGATCGGCGAATACCGGCAAGCTCCGAGAGCGGCGCATGCTCGCCGAGCATCAATTGCGCCGGATCACCGGGGATCGCACGGATCATCAGAAAGACGATGATCGTAATGCCAATGAGCACCGGCACCATCTGAATGAGCCGGCGCGAAATGTACTGACCGCGAGACACCGTTCCCCCTTGGGTTAAGGAATGTAGGCGCGCGATTATGGTGTTTGACGAAATAACCGGCCGTTCGGGCAATCATCGCTGCCCGACCGTTGACGTGCTCCGCTGGCCCATGCCGCGCCCGGCATCCGCCCGGCGCTAAACCGCCGGGCTACAGAGACAAAACCCACTGAAGGGGTTGAATATTGCGTATGCCTACCTCGTCCCTTCAGTGGACGTCGTCTTTGAAGCCCTGGGTTTTGCATCCAGGGCGGACGTCAAGCGAAGTCCGGTGAATCGATACGTGCATCCGTCCGACCCACACTATGCCTGCGAGGGCTCGTTACTTGGTCAAACACCAACATTTACGCCTAACAAGACCTCCTAGCTTTCCAGATACGTATTGGTAAAGACGTACTGCCCCATCGGATGATGGAAGAAGTCCTTCACCTTGGTGGAGAGCACATCGACGTACGGGATCACATAGAGATAGACGAACGGCGCGGCATCCTTGTGGATCTGCTGGATCTGATAGTAGAGCTGGCGCCGTTCGTCCGGATCAAGCGTCGTCTGCGCCTGATGGGCGAGATCGATCGCCTTCTGATCGGTCCAGCCGGTGTGATAGTTCTCGTTCGATTCCGGCAGGATGGCATAGGAGACCAGTTCATCCGGATCGATGATGTCGTTGGTCCAGCCACTGAGGTTGGTGACGAACTGGTTGTGGTTGTAATTATCGCGCGCCACCGCGGCATCCATCTGCTGGATCGAGATGTCGACTTTGATCTTCGACCACATCGACTTGAGCGCGGTCGCGATCTGCATCTGCTGCTCGTTGCCGGAGTTAACCAGCATCTCGATCTTGGCGCCATCCGGCGACTGCGACTCGCCCATCAGCTTGTTGGCCATATCGAGGTCGAAATCGTACGGCTTCTGATCGGGATTCCAGAAGAGCATCCCGTTCGGCATGAAGCTGTTGGACACCTCGGCGTTGCCGAAGAGGAGCGTCTTGATGAGCGCGTCCTTGTCGGTCGCGTAGTTGAGCGCCTGGCGGAGCTTCACATCGTTGAGCGGCGCGTTGCGACAGTTGAGGACGACGAAGTTGTTGTACGTCGAGGCGAACTTATAGACTTTCAGTTTCGCGTCTTTCTCCAGGTCGGGCACCCGATTGAGCGGCACATCGTTCTGGCCGATGATGCCGAGCGACTCACCGCCCTGCAGTTGCAGGATCTGGCTGTTGGTATCGGGAACCTGCTTGAGCACAACCTCGTCCAGAAACGGTCGGTCCTTCTCCCAGTAGGAGGTGTTCTTGCCGAGCGTGATATTGACCCCTTTCTTCCACTCTTTCAGGAAGAAGGGGCCGGTGCCCATCGCATGCTCGGCCAGGTAATCGACGCCGTTCTTGTCGACAAACGCCTTGGAGATAATGGCTGAATTGAACATCGAGATGTCGGAGAGGAACGGCGCCCAGACACCCGTCATGGTGATGGTAAGCGTCTTGTCATCGGTCGCGGCGATATCCTTCACCTGCATCAAGGTGAAGTTCCAGCCGCCCTTCTCGTCCGCTTTCGCGCGATCGAGCGACCACTTGATATCGTCCACGGTCATGTCGGTGCCATCGGAGAACTTCACGCCCTGGCGCACCGCGAAGGTATAGGTGAGGCCGTCCTGCGACACGTCCCACTTCTCAGCGAGGCTGGGGATCAGCTCGAGCCCGTTCTCTTTGACACCGACCAGTTGCTGGTAAATGCTCAGAAAGACCCAGATATCCGGGTTGTGCCACATCGTCGGGTCGGCATTGAGCGAATCGACCGAACGCGTGAAGGTGATGCTGCCGCCCGCCTTGCCGGCGCTGGCGGTTGTCGCACTCGGTGTGGCCGATCCGGCGACTGGTGAGGCGTTCTGATCGATCGTGATCACCGAGGTTGGCGTCGTCGCGGCCCCACCGCTGCTGCTGGTGGAAGCCGACGACGCCGAGGTCGGGGTCTTGTCGCTCCCGCCACCGCAGGCGGCCAGCAGCGCCGACGCGGCCGGAACGCCGATGCCGGCAACGGCCGTATAGCGCAGAAAACGACGACGGCTCAGACGGCTGCTCGTGAGCCGATCGCCCAGGTCCGACGGGTGAAAGCCATCCATCATGCAGTCTCTCCCTCTCACGGAACGCGATACGTCAGCGTCACTCCGATCTTCCTCGCGGTGTAGATCCCGGTGCGCAGGATCGGAGTCGCGACTGCGCGGGGATCACCAAATTGCGGCGAGCGGCTCGTCGGGGTTGGCAACGATACATCTGACGCTGCTCTTGGGATGGGACGTTTCCGACGAAGCATGGCGTCGCGCCACGCCGCCTCATTTATGAAGAACGCTGCTCGGAGCGTACGAACTGCGGATACACCCAGCCTGGATGCGTCGAGATACGGCTCATCGGTGACCAGCTACAGCGTTCGTTTGTCCTCGAACAGCGCTAGCATAGCATACGTTTGTGAGAAATATAACCCTGCGCTGGGCTATTCGCGCAACCACCCGCAGATTTGCTCCAGATCTGACAGCTGTTCAATCCTCGGGCGGTCCTTTCGCCATTCCGTGCCATTGTCATCCTAAGGCCGAGGCCGAAGGATCTCCCCCTGAGCACGACGCGGCAGGTAAACGGGGAGGAGATTCCTCGCTGCGGCTCGGAATGACAGGAGGGCGGCGTCAGGATGACAAGAAGTGAGCGCCTCTGCGCGAGCGTTCTCGTCTACGCTCCGACCTCCCACAGCTTCTCGTGGCTCTGGTAATCGCTGCGGTATTCGGCGCCGCGTTCGGTGATCAGGATCATATCTTCGACGTGAAAGCCCTCACCGGCCGGGCTGGTTGTGCCAACTTCAATCATCATGACCATGCCGGGCAGGATCGGCTCGTGGATCCACGGGTAGAGCTGCGGTGACTCGTGAATACCGAGACCGATGCTGTGACCAAGGACGGCCGACTTATACTCGAGTCCGAGTTCGTCGTAGCCGCGTCGACCGATTTCAGCCGCCTCGGAGGCGAGCATGCCGGGCTGGATCGCCTGCACGATCCGATGCTTGATCTCGGTGAGCTTGGCGTGCAGATCGCGCTGCTGATCGTTCGCCTTGCCGACCACCACCGTCCGTGCCAGATCGGAGAAATAGCCGTCGCGGAAACCGCCGAAATCGGTCGCCATCGCCATGCCCGCTTCGATGATCTTGTCACCCGCGATGGCGTGAAACGCTCCGCTATGTTCACCGACGCCGAGAATCGGAAAGGCGATGAGATCGGCTCCGCGTGCCAGCAACTCGTACTGCATGCGCGCCGAAATGAGCCGCTCGCTATCGCCCGGTTTGGCCGACGCGAAGGCGGTGTCGATCGCGGCGGATGTCCAGCCGGCCATGCGCTCCAGCAGTTCGATCTCGGCCGGCGTCTTGATCAGGCGCGGCCGCTCCAGAAACGTCAGCGCGTCCTCGAACGTCGCCTCCGTCAGATGCTTCTGGAGCGCCATGAAATGCCCACTGGAGAAATTACGTCCCTCGATGCCGATGCGTCCGCTCCCCGCGCCGCACTCGCGCAGCACCTCGGCAACGACCCGCATCGAATCGGGTCCTTCACCCTCATAGCTCCGTACATCGGTCAGAAACGTATCTTCGGGCCGCAGGTTCGCCTTGCGCCGCTCGTAGATAACCCAGACCGGCTCAGCTCCCTTCGGCCAGACGGCGAAATGCGCGCGTTCCGGGATGCCGCGTATATCGTAGCTCCAGAAGCCGGTGTAATACGGTGTGTTCTCCGGCGATGTGACGATCACCGCGTCATACGGCCCGTTCTCGATCGCCTCCCGAATGGCCGTCAAGTTCGTATATTTCCCCCGCGCTACCTCGCTGAGATCACGCATCCGGTTCCTCCCTGTTCTCATTGATCGACGCATGGCTTCGAGTCCGACGCCCCGCGCGTCGCCCACCACCACCGGCCCAAATGTTGGATGACGGTATCCTCGCACGGATTCGGGAGATGTCGAGAGGGGAGGGTGATCGGGTGGGGTGCCGATGGACAGGATCGGCGCCCGAACGACGCCTGAGGTTGAAACATCAGGTTATCAGACGAAATCCCTCCAGGATTGGGGGAATCCTTCTTAGTCCCCGAAGGGACTTCGTCTACGTAGCCCGACGGATTTATCCTCGGGCGATGATCGGGCGCCGACCACGTTCAGGATCACCACCGCCACCCATACCCTCTGACAACCATCTCTCGTTCCGCGTATGATACGTACGCGGCCATCCGTTCTTCATGAATTGAAATACGGTAATGCAGACGAACATGAATCCTCAGGCGTTCATCGCCAAATGGTCGAACGCCAGTCTGAAGGAGCGCTCGGCAGCGCAGGAGCATTTCATCAATCTCTGCCAGATGCTCGGCGAGAAGACGCCGGCCGAGGCGGACCCCGATGGCAGTTGGTACACCTTCGAGAAGGGCGTCGATAAGATTTCCGGCGGTTCCGGCTTCGCTGATGTTTGGCTACGCGGGCATTTTGCCTGGGAGTACAAAGGGAACCGGGCCGATCTGAACGCGGCCTACCAGCAGCTTCTGCAATATCGCGAGGCGCTGGAGAACCCGCCGCTGCTCGTCGTCTGCGATCTCAACCGCTTCGAGATTCACACCAACTTCACCAATACGGTGGCGCGCGTCTATGCCTTCGATTTGAGCGAACTCGATACGCCGGACAACCTGCGGTTGCTGCGCGCGCTTTTCACCGATCCCGAAAGCCTGCGCCCGACCGTCACACGCGAGAGCGTCACGGAAGAAGCAGCCGAACATGTCGGCAAGCTGGCCCTCAGCTTGCATGAACGAGGCGTCGAGCCGCACCAG
>CALAGB010000075.1 GCA_937891245.1 uncultured Thermomicrobiales bacterium
TCACCCCCGGCCCCTCTCCCGCGCCGCGCGGGAGAGGGGTGTCTTGAGGCGAGCGTGAGCGCGTTTCCCAAATAATTACTCCGGGTGAACCGGGCGCCATAACTGTCGCCCGCGTCCCCGTGCAAACACGTTGAAGGAACACGACCCACTATGGCTGAAGACACCCTTCTCCCTGTATTGGGAGAGAAGGCCGGGGGTGAGGGCCGTCTTTGCGGCTCGACTTGCTACCTCCGCGAAAACTGCCGTTCCAGTTCATCCTGGCTGAGGTGGAGGATGGTCGGGCGGCCGTGAGCACAAGCGCGGGGTGCGGTGCAGCCTTCGAGTTGCGCGAGAAGTTCGCGCATCTCTGCGAGCGAGAGCGTTTGGCCGGCGCGAATGGCGGAATGGCAGGCGGTCGTCATGGCGACCGCTTCGAAGCGTGAGGTGCCGCGGCCGCCCCGACCGACTTCATCGAGAATCGCCAGCACCGTTTTCACCGGGTCTTTGCGCGACATGATGGCCGGAATCGAGCGGAGCGCGACGGAACCCTGACCGAAAAGCTCAAGCGCGAAACCGAGCTGCGCCAGCTCCTCGCGCGCCGTCTCGACGGTCGCGAGCTGTTCTGGGGTCAGGTCGATGATGATCGGTTCGAGCAATTGCTGTGCGTCCGCGGCCCCGCGCGCGTGGAGCTTCAGCACCTTCTCCAACAGAATGCGCTCGTGCGCCGCGTGCTGATCGACCAGATACATGCCGTCCGGTCCCTCAGCAATGATGTACGTACTACTTACTTGACCCAGCACACGGAGGAGCGGGATATCCGGTTCGACCGCAACCGGCGTACGTACTGGCCGGTCAACGGCGCTCGGCCCATCCGCTGCTCGCGGGAAGAGCGGCGGGGTGGCCTGGATGCGCTCCGGGTTGGCGAGCGCCATCCGTCGCTGAACGGTGTCCGCCGACAGCGGCGATTCGATCATGATCGGGATCGACTGCGCCGGTGTTTGCTGCATGAGCGTCCCGCGCGCCGCGCGTTGCAGCATTGAAAAGACGAGCCGCTCGTCGCTGAAACGCACCTCGCGCTTGGTCGGGTGGACGTTGACATCGACGCGATCGGGCGGCACCGTGATGCTGATGACGGCGATCGGATAACGGCCGACCATGATCAACGTGTGGTAGCTCTGTTCCAGCGCGAACGCGAGCGAGCGGTTCTCGATCCAGCGTCGATTGAC
Organism: uncultured Thermomicrobiales bacterium; assembly: GCA_937891245.1. Lineage (GTDB taxonomy): Bacteria > Chloroflexota > Chloroflexia > Thermomicrobiales > Thermomicrobiaceae > CALAGB01. The sequence continues at coordinate 1,206 of CALAGB010000075.1, forward strand.
CAGCAATATGAGTTGCTGGCGATTGCCGCGCGTCACTGTTGGCAGACCGATCAGCCCACTGACGACAATTCCGGCGTCTTCGTGATCATCATCGAATTGTGGGGGCTCAAGCGGCACCATCTGGGCGGCGACGTCGGCGCCAAAAACGCCGACGGCGGCGCTCGCGAGATCGCCGGAGCCATCCGTCGCCAGGGCTGTCTTGCCATCGATCGTCAGCTCGAATCGAATATCGGGGAAGGCGAGCGCGTAGGCGTTGATAACGCGCTGGATATAGCCGGCTTCGGTACCGTCCTGCCGGAGGAATTTTCGCCGGGCCGGGACGTTCGCGAAGAGATCCCGTGCAGTGATGGTTGTCCCATGCGCCGCGGCGACCGGTGCAGGATGTGCGCGCTTACCGAACTCCGAACGCAGTTCCCATCCCGCTCGGTCGTCGGCGATGCGCGTCAGAATGCGAAGATCGGCGACGGCGGCGACGCTCGCCAGCGCCTCGCCTCTGAAGCCGAACGAGGTGAGCTGCTTCAAATCCTCGAACGATCGAAGCTTGGAGGTCGTGTGGCGTTCGACGGCCGATAAAAGGTCGCTGGGCGCGATCCCGTCGCCGTCATCACGCACGCGAATCAACTCTTTGCCCCCGGCGGCGATATCGATGGTGATGGAGTGGGCGTGCGCGTCGAGGGCGTTCTCAACCAACTCTTTGACAACCGAAGCAGGGCGCTCGATCACCTCGCCGGCTGAGATTTTTCCAATCGTCGCGTCGTCCAGAATGGCAATCGGCATTGTCGTCCCTCGCGAATTGAGTATAGCAGCGCCGTCGAACGCTTCGGCGCTCAGGGGAAGCGGCGTGAAAGCGCCGGCGCGCCGCGCACGCCGAAGCGCCATTCGGCCTCGACCCCGCGCGTGATGCCGATGCGTGGGCCGCTCACGATCGTGAAGTCCTCCGCGCCGGGCTGAATCCAGAGGGGTGGATCCTGCAGCGCACGTCCGTTATCGTCCAGGTCGATGCCAAGCGCCTTGCCGGTCAGACCCGGGCCGGCCGCGACGCGCGCATCGGCTTTGCGGCCGGTGCGCGCGGACATCGTTTCGATATTGTGCAACGGGTGCAACGCGCGAATCAGAACGGCGGCCGGTCGCTCGCCGGGACCGGCGACAACGTTGAAGCAGGGATACATGCCGTAGGCGCGGTAGACGTACGCCGTGCCGCGTGGCCCCCACATCGCCCGCACGACGCCGGTGCGTCGGAAGGCGGAATGCGAGGCAGGGTCGTCCTCGCCATCATAGGCTTCAGTCTCGACAATCACCCCGGCGACCGTCGCACCATCGAGCATGGAAACGAGCAGGCAGCCGAGCAGATCGCGGGCGACGTCGACGACCGGGCGCTCGTACCAGGTCGTCGCGAGCGCCCGATCCGACGAAAACGGCCCATCATTCAAGGCATCGAACGTCGTAAACGGCTCGCTCCGACGCTTGCTCGGAGGCATCAGCCACCCAGTTCGACGAGCCGCGCTTGCAGGAGCGCCAGCCGTTCCTGCGATGACGACAGCCGTTCGCGTTGCCGGTCGACCACCTCGGCCGGTGCCCGGCTGGTGAAGTTGTCGTTTGCCAGTAGCTGCCCGGTGCGCGCGATCTCCTCCTCGGTCTGCTCGATTTCTTTGGTCAAGCGCTCACGCTCGGCATCGAGATCGACCATGCCCGCCAGCGGCAGATAGATGATTGCATCGTCGATGACGAGCGTGACGACCGCCTTGGGTGCTTCCAACTGCTCCTCACGATATTCGACGCGATCTTTGCCGATACGTGCCAGCAGCGAGAAGACCGGCTGCAAGCTCTGGAAGGTGTCCAGGTGCGAGCCGGGGTAGATCATGGCGGAGATCCAGGTTCCCGCTTCAACCGCGCTCTCGGCCCGGGCGTTGCGCACCGCTCGCACCGCTTCCATCATGAATTCGTACTCGGCCACAGCGGCCTCGTCGATATTCGCGCGGTCGGCCTCCGGCCATGGCGCGATCATGATGCTCTCACCAGCATGCGGCAGGTGCTGCCAGAGCTCTTCGGTCAGGAACGGCATGAACGGATGAAGCAGACGCAGCGAGCGCTCGAGGGTGTAGACGAGCGTCTGGCGTGCTGCCGCCTTCTGTGCCTCGTCAGTGCCGTTCAGCACGACCTTGGTCGATTCGATGTACCAGTCGCAGTATTCCGACCAGAGGAACTCGTAGATGCGCCGTCCGGCTTCGCCCAGTTGGAAATTGGCGATCAGGTCGTCGACATCCGCGGTCAGCGTCTCCAGCTTGCTGAGAATCCAGCGGTCGGCCAGCGTCGTGTGGTCCGGATTCGGCGCCAGCGGCGTGCCATCGGCGTCACGCGCGATGCTGCTCGAATCGAGACCGCGCAGGACAAAACGCGTCGCATTCCAGATCTTCGTGCCGAAGTTGCGGTTCGATTCGACGCGCTGCTCGCTCAGCTTCATGTCGGCGCCCGGCGCGCCAGCCGTGATCAACGTGAAGCGGAGCGCATCGCTGCCAAAAGTTTTCGTGATGACCGTTGGATCGATCACGTTCCCCTTCGTCTTGCTCATGCGCTGGCCCTGTTCGTCACGCACCGTGCCATGCAGGTAGACCGTATGGAACGGCGGCTCGCCCATAAACTCGATTCCGAAGAAGATCATGCGCGCCACCCAGAAGAAGAGGATGTCGTAGCCCGTCTCCATCACCGAACCGGGATAGAAATAGCGCAGATCTTCGGTTTCATCCGGCCAACCGAGCGTGCTGAACGTCCAGAGGCCCGAACTGAACCAGGTATCGAGCACATCCGGATCTTGCGTCAGGTTGCTGCCGCCGCACTTGGGGCAGGTTTCGACCGTCTCCTGGTCGGTGACGACGACCTCACCGCAGTCGCAGTACCAGACCGGGATGCGATGGCCCCACCAGAGCTGGCGTGAGATACACCAATCGTGGATGTTCTCCATCCAGTGCAGATAGGTACCCTTGAATCGCTCCGGCACGAAACGGACTGTGCCGTCGTTGGCGACGGCGATGGCCGGCTCGGCGAGCGGCTGCATTTCAATGAACCATTGCTTGCTGATCATCGGCTCGACAATCGTGCCGCAGCGCTGGCAACGGCCAACGGCGTGGGTGTGCTCCTGCACCGTCACCAGGAAGCCGTCAGCATCCAGCCGTGCCACGACGTTGGCCCGTGCCTCCTGCGTCGTCTGTCCGGCGAACGGACCCGCCTCATCGTTCATTGTGCCGTCGAGATTCATGACGTTGATCGCCGGCAGGTTATGACGCTGGCCGATCTCGAAGTCGTTCGGATCGTGAGCCGGGGTCACCTTGACGGCGCCGGTGCCGAAAGCGGGGTCCACGGCTTCATCGGCCACGATCTGTAACTGCCGTCCGACGAGCGGCAGGATCGCGAAGCGGCCGATCAGATGCTGGTAGCGCTCGTCGTCGGGATGGACCGCGACGGCGGTATCCCCGAGCATCGTCTCGGGCCGGGTCGTCGCAACCTCGATGAATTCGTCGGAATCAGCGATCGGGTAGCGCAGCGTCCAGATCGAGCCAACGACATCCTCGTGATCGACTTCCAGATCGGAAAGCGCCGTCATGCAGCGCGGGCACCAGTTAATCAGGCGCTCGCCGCGATAGATGAGTCCCTTGTCGTAGAGTCGCTTGAAGGCGGTGCGCACGGCACGCGACGGCCCCGGGTCCATCGTGAAGTGGAAGCGTGTCCAGTCGCAGGAGGCGCCGAGCGTGCGCAGCTGGCTGAGAATGCGGCTGCGGTAGCGGTCCATCCACTCCCAGACATGCTCCAGGAAGAGTTCGCGGCCCAACTCCTGCCGGGTCATCCCTTTGGTCGCCAGCTCGCGTTCCACGACCCACTGACCGGCGATCCCGGCGTGGTCGGCTCCCGGCAGCCAGAGCGTCGGCGTGCCGTGCATCCGGTGCCAGCGCGACAGGATGTCTTCGACGCCGACGAAGAGCGCGTGGCCCATATGCAGCTCGCCGGTGACGTTCGGCGGCGGCATGATGACGACGAACGGCTTCATACTTTCATCGATTTTGGGTGTGAAATAGCCGGCGTCGAACCAGCGGTCGTACCAGGGACCCTCGATCTTGTTTGGTTCGTAGGTGCGGGCGAGTTCGCCCGACTTTGGTGTCGTCATCGGATTTCTCTCATTCTCGTTGCGTCACGAACCGGCTTGACGGCAAACAAAAAACCGCCCCTGTCAGCAAGGACGGCTCAATACCGCGGTACCACCTTGATTCGGCGCCGGCGAAAATCTGACGACACCGCACTCAATGACGCGTTATCGGGCGTACCCGCGACATCCTAACCGCATGGCTCAGATATCGACCTCACAGGCGACTTCGGCGACTCCTGCCGAATGGGACTCGCAGTCGGTGGTCCCATCTCCCTGACGGCGTAAGTGCTCGCCTACTCCTCCTGCTCACCGGCAGAAATATCATCCGCTAGCCTAGCACTTGACTGGCCTTTCGTCAAATTGTGATACGCGTGCTTCGCATACGATGCATTGCTTCAGTCACTGCCATCGCTTACGCTTGAGGCGGTGCGAAACGCGCGATGCGGGAGAACAGTGTGATCAAGATTGCCCAGCAAAATCGAACGACCGAGTCAACTCATGTCGGATGGGATCGTCTGCGATCCGATGGCGGCGTGCTGCTCATTTCATGCTACGAGCTCGGACACCAGCCGCTCAGCCTCGCCTTCCCGCTCGCCTATTTGCGCGAGGCAGGCTATGCGCCGCGTGCCGTCGACAGCTCGGTTGAAACGCTGGATGACGATGCGATTCGTGCCGCGCGACTGGTGGGGATCGCGGTGCCGATGCATACGGCGCTGCGACTCGGAACGCAGATCGCGACGCGCGTGCGAAGCGTCAATCCGGACGCCGTCATTTGTTTCTACGGGCTCTATGCCTGGCTCAACGCCGATTTCTTGTTGCGCGAACATAGCGACTACGTGATCGGCGGCGAATACGAACAGCCGCTGCGCGATCTCTGCGACGCGCTCGAACGGGGCGAACCGGACGCCGACATCATGGGCGTCAGTAGCCGTCAGGTACGCGTTGGCCCCTCGGTCGAGCGGATCGCCTTCCCAATGCCGCAACGCGAGTCGCTGCCAGAGTTGCGAGAGTACGCCCATCTGATGCGTGATGGCGTGGCGATTCCGGCTGGCTACACCGAGGCAACCCGCGGTTGTCATCACACCTGCCTGCATTGTCCGGTCGTGCCGCTCTACCGTGGTCGCTTCTTCGTCGTGCCGCGGCCCGTGGTACTGGAGGACATTCGCCAGCAGGTGCAGGCCGGTGCGAGGCACATCACCTTCGGCGATCCTGATTTCCTCAACGGTCCGACGCACTCGCTGCGGATCTGTCGTGCGTTACGCGAAGAGTTCCCGGGCGTCACGTTCGATATGACGACGCGCATCGAACACATCTTGCAGCATCGTGATTTGATGTCGGAATTCGGCGCGCTCGGCTGTCTCTTCGTCATTTCAGCGGTTGAGTCAGTCAGCGAACTGGTGTTGGAAAAGATCGATAAGGGGCACACCAAAGCGGACGTGATCGAAGCGCTTGCGATTCTCGACGATGCCGGCATCGCGATGCGGCCGTCGCTGCTCCCTTTTACCCCTTGGACGACCCTCGATGATTATCTGGAACTGCTCGAATTCATCGAGGAGCACGAGCTGATTGAGAACGTCGATCCGGTGCACCTCTCGATTCGCTTGCTCGTACCACCTGGTTCGGCGTTGCTCGATCGACCGGAGACGGCCGCCTGGCTGGGACCGCTCGATGAAGCGGCCTTCACCTATCGATGGACGCACGCCGATCCGCGAGTCGACGCGCTGCAGCGCGCCGTTGCGGCCGTCGTCGAGCACGCCGAAATGCAGGAGCAGGAGGCGTACGAAACCTTCCGCCAGATCTCGATGCTGGCGCACGCCATGGCCGGTGCACCGCCTGGCGAATCGGCGCCGAAACCTCATTCCTCGCGGAAGCCGCCGCCTCGCCTCAGCGAGTCGTGGTTCTGCTGAGCAGAGCCGACCGCGGACCAGTTCGGCCCGCTTCAAAACTCATAACCCAGCATCCAGCGCCGTGGTGCTTGCATTACTCCCCGAAATCATTATCCTATAGGCAGAATCTGGGAAGTGAAGATCTGTGCGCGCGGGCAACGCGTGCACGCCGACCCGCCGCGCGACGTTGGCCGGCATTGGTCCATACCCGACCCTGGATGTGTCTGTGCAATCGGATATGCAGCAGTCCGTGCGCTATCGCTCGGTTCCCGGACCGCAGGATCGCAAGAGCTTTTTCGAGGAACAGCAGCGAAATCGCCGTAATACCTGGCGTTTGACCGCCATCTGCTGGCTCATCGTGCTGGCGATGGGGCTGGTGCTGAGCGCCATTCTCACTCCCGCGGTGCTGGGCGAGCTTGCGATTCTCTTCGGAATCGCCGGAATCTTCCTGCCCGTCGGTTGGATTGGTCGAATCACGGTCGATGGCTACGGGGCGTTGGTCGGAAACCTCGCCGCGGGCACCGCGCATCCGCTACAGTTCGCGGTCGGCCTGTTTTTCCTGGTTGGCCCCGGAATGATCATCACCTATCTGCTCTGGCGCTGGCTGTATCGCGTCTTCGTGCGCTTCGGTGTGGGCGGGGTGCTGCTGAGCCTCGGCGCACGTGAACCGCATGCGGGTGATCTCGAAGAGCAGCAGCTTGTCAACATCGTTGAGGAGATGGCGATCGCGGATGGCATCGCGCCGCCGCGCGTGATGCTTCTCGATTCCGATGCCTCCAACGCCGCCATGATCGGTGCCTCGCCTGAGACGGCGACGATGGTCGTCTCGCGCCGGATGCTCGACGACCTCGACCGCGATGAAACGCAGGGTGTGCTCGGCCAGTTGATCGGCGCCGCGGGCAACGGAGATCTCGCCATCGCGCTCAAGATTGCCGCCGTTTTTCAGGTCTATGGGCTGCTGATGACCATTTTGATGCTGCCGATGAGTAGCTACGCGCGCCACGCGTTTTGGAACCTGCTCAAGCTGAGTATGGCCAGCAGCACGGATGCCTCGGCGAAGGCCGAATTGACCAACGAACTCTTGCTGCGGGCGTCACGTCCGGACGGCCTGGATGACCTCACCGAATTCATGAACTTTGAGCGCAACGACATCAGCAACGTCCGAAAAGTCTTTATTTTGGTTCGTGCCATGATCTTTTTTCCGCTCATTCTTGGCGTGCTCTTCGCCTATATCGTCTTGCTAATGGTCGTTCTGTTTGTCCTGGGGCCGCTGCTCGCCTTTACCTGGCGCACGCGCGTTTATCTGGCGGATGCCACATCCGTACAGCTCACGCGTAACCCCGACGGCCTGGCGGAAGCGCTGACGAAGCTGATGCGGACGGGCGCACTCATTCCCGGCAGTCAGATGGTGTCGCATCTGTTCATCGTCGTTGCCGAGGCAGCCGGGGAACGGCGCCAGCAGCACATGATGCGGCAACTAACGGCGCTGGGTCAGCAGCGGAAAAATACCGACGGGATCGCAAACAAGCTCGATATGAGCAAGCAAATGGCCGTGATGCTCATGACCGAACAGGCCCAGCAAGAGCAAGAAGACGCCAATACATTCGAATCGAAACAGGGGATCGTTGTCTCGTTTCACCCGTCGCTCAAGCGCCGGTTGAAGAAGCTCAACGCGCTCGGCGCGAACGTGTAGCGCGCGTTCAATCGGACGTTGGAGGGATGTGCGGTATGACCGGTGTGCTGATCGTGATTGTCGCCCTGCTGGTGATCGTGGTGCTCCTGATCGCGTGGGTGATGGCAACCTATAACGGGCTCGTCGCGAAGCGGAATCAGGTGCGCAACGCCTGGGCGCAAATCGACGTGCAGCTGCGACGCAGACATGATCTGATCCCGAATCTCGTCAACGCCGTAAAGGGCTACATGGAACACGAACGAAACGTGCTGCAGAGCGTCACCAACGCCCGCACGCGCGCCATGGCCGCCGGTGACAACGTTGCCCAGCGGAGCGAAGCCGAGGGCGAATTGACCCGTTCGCTCCGTTCGCTCTTCGCCGTCGCCGAAGCGTATCCGGCTCTCCGGGCAAGTGAGAACGTTCAGTCGCTCCAGGAGGAACTCGCCTCGACGGAAAATCGAGTCGCGTTTGCCCGTCAGCACTATAACGACGCCGTCATGAGCTATAACACGGCACGCGGTCAGCTCCCGGGCGCCCTCATCGCGGGACCGATGGGTTTCCGGGAGGCCGATTCCTGGGAAATCGACGCCGCCAACGCCGCCGCTCGCGACGTCCCCCAGGTCGACTTGTCGGGAGCGACGGGTTAGGGGAGGACGGGGAGTTGCCCGCACCCCGGCTCCCGTCCCGCGCGGCGCGGGAGAGGAGCCAGGGGTGCGGGCCGTCCGTTTACTTCGACAGCAGCCCCTGTTCCTGCAGGAATTCCTTGGCGACGTCGGGGATCGACTTGTGGTCGACGCTTACTTGCTTGATCAGTCCGACCATGACGTCGGTCGTCAGTTTCGTCTGCAGCGGGTTCAGAATGTCCGCGATTCCTGGAGCCTTCTGCAGGAGTTCATCCCGCACGACTGGCGCTGGATTGTAGATCGGAAAGACATTCTTGGTGTCTTTCAGAACCACGAAATCCTTGACGATGATGTTCGGGTCGGTCGTGTAGCAGACGTTCAGATCGGCGTCGCCTTTCTCGACTGCGCCGAAGCCGAGCTGCTCGCTAATCTGCACCACTTTCTTGAAGTTGACGTTATAGGCCGTCTGCACCGGCGTCACCGCCGCGTCCATGCCGTCCTGCTGGGTCGCGAGGGTCAGCTGATCGGCAATCGGTACGATATCGTCAAGGCTGGTGAGATTCTTCTCGCTGGCGACTTTCTTCGACGTACAGATCGCATAGCTGTCGTTGAGATCGAGTGCCGGATCGAGCCAGGTGAGTTGGAACTGTTGTTCGTAGGCTGCCTTGACGTCCTGGTACGCCTTTTCGGCGTCCTGTGAAGGCGGCATATTCAACAGGCTGAGCGCCGTGCCGGTGAATTCGGGATAGATATCGATGGCGCCGCTCTTGATCGCCTTATCGAGGACCGGAGTCTGTCCCAGCCCTAGTTTCGTCGATACGTCGTAGCCTTTGTCTTTGAGCAGCAGCGCGTACATCTCGGCGTTTAGCTGGCCGTCCACATCGAGCTTGCTCCCGATCGTGATGCTGACGTCACCCGGATTGACGGATGAGACCGGCGAGCCGGTCGAGGTCGGCGTGCTCGCGCTTTCCGGCGTGCCCGCGGCGCCGGGGGTGCCGGTGGTGGCGGGCGTACCGGTCGAGGCCGAGGTCGGGGCGGCCGTTGAACCGCTTGAGCCCGTGGAGGTTGTCGACGTTGCCGTCGAATTTGAGCCACCGCAACTGGCGAGTAGCAGCGCCGCGATCAGGAAGATTGGAACGACCAACCACCGCGGTCGCCGAATCTGTTGCTTCGAGTTCATGAACTGTCCTTTTCGTCGTCAGATTTCCGAATTACCGTGTTTCGCTTCGCAAGGCCGTCTCCAACGGCTGCGCTGAAATCAGAATGCCTCTGTTGCGATCGAATCTTCCACAGACGATTTGCTTGATGGAGGACGTATTCCTTCCGATGTTACTGCTCGTTCGACGGCAGCGAGTCCGAACTCGGCGACCATGGCGAGAATCGCGATGGCGATCGAACCGACGACCAGCGGCGCAGTTTCGAGCAGGTTAATCCCTTCCAGAATGTAGTCGCCGTAGCCACCGGCTCCGATCAGTGCAGCCAGTGGCGCGGTCGCGACGATCTGCACGGCGGAGGTGCGCACGCCAGCCATAGCGACTGGTAGTGCGAGCGGCGCTTGAACGCGAATGAGCACCTGCCAGGCGGTCATGCCGGTGCCTCGTGCGGCTTCGGTGATCATCGGATCGATCCCGCGCAGCCCGGCGATTGTGTTGAGCAGGATCGGCGGTATACCGAGCGCGGTCAGGGCTAGCGCGGCCGGAGTAAAGCCGATGCCAAGGTAGGGGAGCACGATGGCGAGGAAGGCGAGTGTCGGGATCGCGCGCGCTAGACCGCTGAGATTGGTCGCGAAGAAGGCCGCGATTGGGCGTCGCGCGACGAGGACACCGAGCAGTACACCGATCACGATGGAGATGACGATCGGGATCGCGCAGAGTTTGAGATAGATGACGGTCTGCTCGGCGAAGCGGGTATTCGGGTCGCGGAAGAAATCTCCGACCTCGTGCAAGAACTCCAAAAATGCATGCCCTTCCGGTGCGGGTGAACCTACGCGATTGCCCCGACGCGTCGACCGCGGCTCAAGAGCCGTTGAACTCCAAGGAGCAGGAAATCGACGACGATCGCCAGCAAACTCACGATAATGACACCGGCCACGACCTGATCGTTGTAACTCGTATTGAACCCCTGGAAGATCAGATAACCGAGGTCCTGCACACCAAAGAGCGGCGCGATCGTCGCGATACCGATCGTCGTCACCGTCGCCACGCGGATGCCCGCCACGATCACGGGCAGCGCCAGCGGCAGGATCACTTCACGTTGCAGCTGCCAGCCGTTCATTCCCATAGCGCGGCCGACCTCGATGAGCAGTGGGTCAACCGACCTGATCGCTGCCACGATGTTCCGTATCAAGACGACCTGAGCGTAAAGCACCATCGGCAGTACCACGGTCGTCCGGGTCAGGCCGGTGAAGGGAATCAGGATCGCCATGAAGGCGAGGCTCGGGATGGTGTAGAGGATGCCCGCCAGCGTGATGATCGGCAGATAGACGCGCACGAAGCGGGCAGCGAACAGTCCGAGTGGAAAGGCGATCACGAAGCCGATGGCCATGGTAATGAGCGTCAGGGAGAGATGATCGATAATCAGGCTGGTGATGCTGGTGGGGTCGGAGAGTACCCAGTGTTCTGATTGCAGAATGTAGTCCACAGCGTGTCCCCCGGTCCCAACGTCACCCGCCCACCGCCGCGATGTTTGAGCACAGTACGTGCCATGAGCGTGTGCCGCGCGCGTTGCATCAACACATGATTCTGGCATAGGTCGTGCGCGTGGTCTAGAGTCGTTTTGGCTGACTCGAGCCGCGCGGAACGAAGGCGAGCGACGAGGATGCTGAAAAAGATCGGATTTGGGTTGGTCGCCGGAATCGTCGCGACAGCCGCGATGGATGTGAGCCAAACGTCCGTGATCCCTGCCGTGCGTTCCTGGATCTCGTCGTTGCGTGGCAAGCAGGCTGATGACAACGCATCAAATTCCGGCTCCGCAGACAGCCAACCGGAGTCATCGCCGGAGAAGATCGCGCATCGTGCCGCCGATCTCCTCGGCGTTTCGCTGAGCCGTGGCGAAGTGTCGACCTGGGGCAATCGCGTCCACTGGATCTATGGCGCGCACTGGGGATCGGTATACTCAACCCTGGGGCTTTCTCGGTCTCCGCTCGGCGGGCTTGGGTTTGGGGCACTGCTCTGGCTGTGCAGTGATGAACTCCTCCTCTGGGCGTTGGGGATCGCCGAAAAGCCGACGAAATACCCGTTCTCGGTGCATGCCAGCGCGCTCGCGGCGCATCTCGTTTATGGCGGTGTTCTGGGAACGATGCTCGCGGGCTTCGAGCCAGACCGGCTCCGCGGCTAGTGTGCTGGAACAAGAGGGGACAAGGCGATCGACGCTTCGACGGAATCGGCAACGCAGGCCAGCTCGATTGTCTTCGACCATGTCTCGAAATCATTTCCCGGTCTCGCGCGGCCGGCCGTCAATGATGTCTCGCTGAGTATCGAGCCGGGACAGTTCGTCGTTCTGCTCGGTCCCTCGGGGTGCGGCAAGACGACGCTTTTGAAGCTCGTCAATCGCCTTTATGA
>CALAGB010000076.1 GCA_937891245.1 uncultured Thermomicrobiales bacterium
AGATCCTCGACGATTTCAACCGCACACTCGCGTGGGGGTCGTGGATCGTCGTTTCGTACCTCGTCGCGATGGCGGCGATCCAGCCGCTAGGTGGCAGTCTGGGCGACCGTTTCGGGCGCCAGCGGATGTTCCTCGGCGGGCTAATCGGGTTCCTCGTGGCCAGCCTGGCGGCGGCGTTGGCCCCGAGCATCGAGGCGCTCATCGCGGCACGCACGATTCAGGCGCTCGCGGGCGCCATTGCTATTCCCAACGGCACGGCGCTCGTGCGCTCGCTGCTACCGGCGCACCGTCAGGGACGAGCTTTCGGCACGATCGGCTCCGGTATCGCGATCGCTGCCGCGGTTGGCCCGGCATTCGGTGGTGTCGTGACCGAGGGGTTCGGCTGGCGTTGGATCTTCGCCGCGAACGTTCTGCTGATCGTTCCGGCGGTCGCTCTCGGCCTGCGGCTGCCGCGGGATCGGCCGCAACGACAGGGGCGCTTCGACTTAATCGGTTCGGTACTCGTGCTGGTCGGACTCGTGGCGCTGGCGCTTTCTCTGACCATCTGGCGACTGGATGGCGTATCGGTGCTGCTCGCACCGTTCCTCGCCGGAGTAGCCGTGGCATCGGCACTGGGGCTGCTGCACCGGTCACGTCATCATCCGGCTCCCGCGCTGAACTTCGGCCTGTTTCGCCGGCCGGGCTTCGCTCCCGCCACGCTGGCCGTCCTGTTCAGCAACCTCGCGTTCTATACCGTCCTGTTGTCACTGCCGATCTTTCTCGACAAGATGGATGGTTGGAGCGGCGGGGATGCCGGCTTGCTGCTGGCCGCGTTGTCGGTGCAGATGGTGATCTTTTCGCCGATCGGCGGACGGCTCACCGACCGGCGCGGGCAGCGCTATCCGGCATTGCTGGGCACGCTGTTGATCGCGGCCGGCGTTTGCCCGCTGATCGTGATCAGTTCCAGCTGGTCGTGGCCCATCCTGCTGGCGCCGTTGGTGGTGCTCGGCATTGGCGTTGGTCTCTCGTCCGCGCCTGTCCAGGCGACGGCCATCAACGCGGCCGGCGAGGGCGAGGCAGGCCAGGCAGCCGGCCTCTACTCCACGATGCGCTACCTCGGCAGCATCCTCGGCTCGGCCGGGATGGCTGCCGTTCTCAGCAACCTCCCGGTCGTCAGCGATTTCCGAATCCTCTACGCCGGCCTGACCGTCGCCGCGTTGCTGGCGATCGCCGCAGCGGCCCGCTTGCCGTGAGAGTGAGTCATCGAGACCCCGGCAGGGGCGACATAATGACGTTTGAAGCATTTACGGGCCAGCGCATCGGGTGTTGGTGGTCATCGATCAGCGGCGCGGCGTCCGCCCCTCCGCCCGGCCGCAAACGAGGTGCAAGGTACGGATTGGTAGAAATGGCGCGGCCTCATCAGCTCCTCGCCGATCCGTTCTGAGTCTCCATTAGGAGGCGGGCGGGCGACGGTCGGGCAGCGCGCGGTTGGACGAACGGGACAAACGGTCCCCCGGCTGAATGGCCGGTTCATTCGCCATACACCATGATGGCGCCCAGCCGATGTACGCGCAGCGCACGAGGCGAGTCTTCGATGTCGCATCCTTCAAAAAGCGCCAGGCGAGCAGTCTCCGCGATCGTCGTTCCCCCCAACGAGCGTTCCGGCTCGACGATGGAGGCTGATCGGTGCGGCCGCCAAAGGTCATGCCACCGGCATAGCTAAGATGTACTGGCCATTGATCGGCACCACAACGGACCTCTGTCTTATGAATTCGGGGACGTGAGCACTACGTGGCAGAAGCGAAGGTGGGAGGGCAGTTTTGCCCTCCCACCTTCGCGAGGTCAGACGATTCCGTTCAGCCGGTCTGCCGTGCCGAACAGCTGGCTTATGGATTGAGGGTGGTTACCTTGATTGCGACCATTGTTGCCGTGGCAACGGTGCCGTTAAAGGTACTGCAATGCATCGTGATTGCCCCCGGTGCCCCCAACGTTATGAACGTCACCACGCTCATGTTCGCTTCATAGGCAGTATCGGAATCCGCAGGGTCCACCCGAATAGTGGTGCCGCCCCCGTTCTGAAGTTGACAATGCGCGTCCTGGGCATCGCCATCGTTGTTCTCGACTTGGGCCGTAAACATGACCACGTAACTGCCGTCCGCGACGTTCACCGAGGTAACATCGGCTCCCGATCCGCTGATAGCGACTCGATTACCGCTGTAGCCGCTTTGCGCGTAATACGCGTCGCTTGTTCCCGCGGCACCCGGCGCTCCGTTCGCTCCAGACGCTCCCGTTTGCCCGGTTGCTCCGGTCTGTCCGGTCGCCCCGGTTTGCCCGGTCGCTCCGGTCTGTCCGATTGGTCCGGTTGCTCCAGTATCACCGGTTGGTCCTGTCGCTCCGGTTGGTCCCACCTCATTCCAGGTGATAAGCCGGTCGCCGTGCTGGCAGCGCGGTGTGCCGTTGATCGTCACGTTGTAGAGCGTGCCGAGTGCCAGCGTCCCGCTCAGGTTCGACGGCAAGCGGTCGTTGGGCGGGGCGACGCAAGCGGAATAGACGTCCGGCGGAGTGCTGCCGAGGGCCGAGATGACCGAGTCGGCGGTGATCGCAAGCGCGATGACCGCGGCCATGCCCACCAGCGCAATCACGCGCCGAGCCCGGGGTGCGCTTGGAAGATATCGCATCAGATTCCCACCTCTTTCCGATCGCAGAAAGGCATAACTGCGTGGAGAACTCGTATTTTCACTATTTTGAAGCGCAGGTTTTGTCGTGTCCACACACGATTCACACGATCAACCAACACATCTAAGAAGGTGTCCGTATGTGAGCGCAGCGCACGAGGCGTATCCAAGGCGACGTGGAAGTGAATGGTGACGGTGATGTCGGGAAAACGAGGGAGGACGGGCGTCGCCTGAACAGCGCGCCGGGCATGACAGGACACCCGCGAGCGGGTCGGAGTCCCTACCGGGACGGTACGAGAGAGGCCGAGCGAACGACTCTCGCGCTAATTCCCGACGTGTGCGGCCAACATGCGGGTGCCGGAGGGGTTGGAGACCTGAGTGCCGGTCTCTTCGGTCACAAGGATGCCGTCAAAACTGGCCAGCGCTTCGCGCGGGGTAATGTACAGCGTACCGCGCCCCTGACTGTCGACCGGCAAGATGCCGGCGTTGACATGCTCGTTGCCTCGGACCATCCAGACGACGTACGAATGGCCGGTCGGCGGCTTCGGCAAACCTTCGACGACGAGCAGTGCCGCGTTGCGGGTCGGGTTGAGAATCACGCCACCCTGGGCGCCGGAAGCGACCCCGGTGTTTTCGAGGCTGGTGACAAAGCCGTTCGGTGAGCTAACGAACTGCGCGATCGTCTGCTGGTTCTGGGTGAGGACGTTGATCTCAGAGTTCTTCTTGCTCACCTGATCCTGCATCCGCGTGCTGTTCCAGCCGAGGAAGAGGGCGAAGACGGCGGCGGTCATGGCGGCGACCCAACCGAGCCGGGTGACGAGCGTAACGACGCGTGAACGGGTGTCGATGGCATCGGCCAGCGTTTGTGGAGCCGGGGTACGGAAGCGATTCATCAGGTTGCGCCGGGCGCGCGCCGGCACCGGAATCGGGTCGGCCAGATAGGGGAGGAGATCGGCGACACGACGCTCCGCCTCAACCATTGCCTGGCATTCAGCGCAATCGATGAGGTGAATCTCGACGCGTTCGACCTCGTCCGGCTCGAGCGCGCCCAGAACATACGGAGCCACCAGTTCACCGATATGGGTATCGTCCTCCAACATTAGTGTCGCGCGCCCTCCTCAGTCCCAAGAAAATCTTTCAGCTTCTGCATTGCCAGCCGCATGCGGGTCTTGACGGTGCCCAACGGTTCGTTGAGCGTCGCCGAGATCTCGCGCTGGGTGAGTCCCTCAAAATAGGCCAGTTCGATGACGCGTTGCTGGGGAGCCGGAAGCTGATCCATCGCGGCACGGATGAGTGCGCGCAATTCGGACATCTCCGCTGCCTCCTCAACATCGGCCGAAACATCGACTTCCCCGCGCAGGACGTCGGTGATATCGACCGTGCTCGCCCGCTGTGGGCGGCGCTGTCGTCTACGCAGTTCATCAATCGCGAGATTGTGGGTAATACTCAGCAACCAACTCGCGAAGCTGCCCCGCGCCAACTCGAAGCGTCCCGACTGTTGCCACGCACGGGTGAACGCTTCCTGAAGTATCTCTTCAGCCACCAGGCCATCGCCGACAATCCGCACCGCGAAGGAATAGACGGCTCGTGCGTACCGGCTATAGAGTTCTTCCAGCGCCGAGACGTCACCTTCGCTCATACGCCGAACGAGTTCGCCGTCGGGCGGATCGCGACGATCAGCGTCCATGCCTGCTGCTTTGCTCACAGCTCGGCACGATGCACTTCAATATACGCCTGCACCGTGTCAAGAGGATGTATCTCCTCCCCTCACGAGCGCCCGTCCCGCCGCAGCGTCATCCCGTTCCTCGAGTATACCCGACCCTTCGACCGGGCTCGCCTGGTACGGTATGCTACGATGTCGCGGCGATGCTCGATCGCGCGACCTCGGATTGAGCACGAACCACCCGCGATAATTGGGTGAGTTACGGACGGAGTGGAGCAACGGATGGCAGAGCGGCGCAAGCGTGTATTTTCCGGCATTCAACCAACCGGGGGAATCCACCTCGGCAACTATCTGGGCGCCGTCCGAAACTGGGTGAGCCAGCAAGATCTGTACGACAATATCTTCTGCATCGTCGATCTCCATGCGATGACGCTGCCCTATGACGCCAAGGGGCTTCGCGCACGCACCCTCGAACTCGGGAGCATTCTGCTGGCTGCTGGAATCGACCCACAGCGTTCGATCCTCTTCGTGCAGTCCGACGTCCGCGAACATTCCGAACTGACCTGGGTGCTCGCGACGCTCGCCACCTTTGGCGAACTGAGCCGCATGACGCAATTCAAGGAAAAATCGAAGGGTAGTGAGCGCGTTGGTGCCGGAATCTTTTTCTATCCGACGCTTATGGCTGCCGATATCCTACTCTACGATACCGATCTGGTTCCAGTGGGGGACGATCAGAAGCAGCATATCGAGCTAACGCGCGATGTCGCGATCCGCTTCAATTCGACCTTCGGCGACACGCTGGTTGTACCCGAGCCAGATATCAAGCCGGTCGGCGCGCGCATCATGTCGCTCGAAGATCCGAGCAAGAAAATGAGCAAGAGCGATCCAAGCCCGGCCAGCCGTATCGAACTGCACGACTCGCCGGACGAGATTCGGCGCAAGATCCGGCGCGCGGTCACCGACTCCGGCTCCGAAGTGCGCTACGACGAAGCCAACAAGCCTGCCGTCTCGAATCTGCTGACGATCTACTCACTCCTGGCCGATCTGCCCGTCTCCGAGATCGAGCAGCGCTACGAGGGCAAAGGTTACGGCGCCTTCAAGGGCGACCTGGCCGACCTGATCGTCGAGCAACTGGCGCCGCTGCAGGCGCGACTCGCCGAACTGACCGCCGATCCGGCACAGGTTATGCGAATCATGACCGAGGGGGCCGGACGCGCGCGCGCCATCGCCGCACCCAAGATGGAGCGGGTGCGCGCGGCGATCGGGGTCGGCTTGCCGGAGATCGACTGACAACGCGGAGTGGGGCGAGAGATGCAGATAAATCCACGGGCAATTCCACGAGCCGTCAAACCCAATCAGAACGAAGGCGAATCGAGCGGTTCGGGCCAATCGACGATCGATGTAGGTTCGACCGCTCCTGCCTTTACGCTCAATGACGCGGCAGAGAATCTGCCTCACCATATGAGCAAGGCGCTGGAGCGCGGCCCGCTGCTCATCGGCATCTACAAGTCGTCGTGCGAGGCGAGCAAGACGACCTTCCCCTTCATGGAGAAGCTACACCAGGCGTATCCGGCGCTTACCATCTGGGGCATCGCTCAGGATTCGCCGAACGTGACCCGCTCATTTACGCGGCGCACTGGCGTCAGCTTCCCGATGCTGATCGATGACAACAACTACGCCGTCTCGCGCGCCTACGACATCGTTGCTACGCCGACGCTCTTCCTTATCGATCGATCCGGCGTCGTCCTCTGGCAGCGCATGGGTTTCCAGAAGGCGTCGATCCACGAGCTGAGCACCGTCATCGCCGATCTGTTCGACGTGCCCTCCGTTGATATTCTGGCCGGCAACGAGGCGGTGCCTGCCTGGGTGCCCGGCTGACCGTCGAAGCATCTGTCCTAGGTCCTGGGACACGGCTCCGCGAACGAGGAACGTCATGTCCTCCGCCAACCGCTGGCACGACAACCCGGAGATGCTGCCGTTACTCAAGCAGTTGATGCTTGAGACGATGCGCGAAAGGGCGAACAACGTGAACTGGAGCGAGATCCCGCTCGAAGAGGTCTACCCGGGCATCACCCGTCAGGTCGTGCAGGGCGAGCGCCAAACGTTGGTGCGCTACGTCTACCAGCCCGGATCCGTCTTCCCGGAGCATCACCATCCGCAGGAGCAAGTGACGACAGTCTTGAGCGGCCAGATTGAGTTCGACGTGAATGGCGCGCTGGCAACGCTTGGTCCCGGCGACGTGGCAATCATTCCGGCCGATACGCCGCACGGCGCCCGCGTGACCGGCGATAACGTCGTCGAGACGCTGAACAACCTGAGCCCGCGCCGTGAGCAGGGACCGGGGCCAGGCCGTAGGGCATCGTAATCGACGCACCGGGCGACGAGGGCGACGCATGCGATCGCCCCTACGGGCAGGCATACCGTAGGGCGATTCGGGGTACCCGCGAGCGGGTCGCGCCCGGCCGATGTGCGCATGCACGAGGCGAGGGCGCGTAGACCAGCCGAACGAGGAGGGCGATTGACTGACTACCGGGCGTTGTACGACCTGAGCGGCAAACGCGCGCTCGTTGTTGGCTGCGGCGGCATCGGTCAGGCATGTGTGGCGGCGCTGGCGAACTTCGGCGCGGCCGTCGTCACCGCCGATCGTTCGATGCTGCTGGCGCAGGAGGCGACCTATGCGGTTCGCAAGGCTGGCCAACCAACGCTGGCGTTTCAGGTCGACATAAGCGACGCCGCATCGGCGCGCACCTGCGTGGCCGAGGCGGCCGAGGCGCTTGGCGGGCTCGACATTCTGGTCAACGCCGCTGGCATCAACGTACGCAAACCGGCGCTCGAATTCACGCCCGACGAGTGGGAGCGCGTGCTGGCCGTCAATCTTTCCGGCGTCTTCTATACAACTCAAGCGGCGGGCCGCCTGATGGTCGAGCAGCGCTAGGGCAAAGTTGTGACGATCTCGTCGGTTTCCAGCCTTGTTGGACATCCGGCACTCGCGCCGTACGGTGCCTCCAAGGGCGGTCTGGCTGTGCTGACCAAGACGCTGGCGGTCGAGTGGGCGCCCTTTGGCGTGACGGTCAACGCGGTCGGTCCCGCCTACACCGAGACGCCGTTGACAAGCAAATACCTGGAAGAGCCGGGTCGGCGCGAGGAGATCGTACGCGACATCCCGATGGGGCGGCTGGCACAACCGGAAGAGACGGCCGCCGCGGTCGTCTTCCTCGCCTCCGACGCCTCACGCTTCGTCACCGGCCAAACGCTCTACGTCGACGGCGGCCGCACCGCGGATTAGCGGCGGCAGCGATCACCGTGGTCTGTCATTATCCAGCGCTTGGTTCGTTTCCCTCCCGTCTTCCTGCGGGCGGCAACAATCATCGTCATTTGTTCCCACGAATTGCATTCGCACGCAATATTCGACCGGGATTGACGATCATCACCGTTTGCGGGGCATAGTGCTCCTCTGGGTTGAGAAAATCTTTTATTTCGCCACCTGGAATTGCACACGAGTAAATTTTCAGCACTCGCCGGTGTGTGGAAACTCACACCTCCGCGTGTAAACATCCTTGCGCGCGCAGCACAAAATACACTATGCTACGGCTCCTCGACGAACCGACGTCGACGTGATGACGCAGCAGCCGCGGTGTGCCGGGGGGAGCAACAATGGTGAGCATCAGGAAGATGCACGGTCGAGTGCCGCCATGCTGGTGGTGGTCGCTCTGCTGGTTGCGTTGGTGGACGCGGTCGCCACGGTCGTCACGCCTCCGACTCCAGTCGCCGCGAGTGGACTGACGAGCGTGAGTGCCGGTGCATACCATACTTGTGCGATCACGCCTGACGGCACAGGGATCCGACGCGTTGATCCGGTTGGCACGTGCGTTCCAATCTCGATCCGGCGTTGAACAGCCGCTCTCTCAACTCAGTAAGAGCGGCTGTTCGTCATGCCGCACTTTTACTGCAAACCACGGCCCGCGGAATGCCGATCTTGCCCATCCGTGAGCGATAGCGAGAGAGAAGCTCGTGGGAAGCAGGTCCGATCGTACCCATGCATTGCTGAATCTCTTAGTAGAGGCGCGCCAACCACCGGAGGAGCAGGGGAATGGCGAAGATACCCTCTGAGTTACCCGTACCTCGTATGGCCCTTATCGGGCGCGAACGGGAACTCGCGACGATGCACGCTATCCTCGAAGGCAGCGACACGCGACTGTTGACGCTGACCGGAATCGGTGGGGGTGGCAAAACACGTCTCGCGTTGGCATTCGCCCGCGAGATCGCGTTCACCTACCCAAACCGCATCTGGCTGGTGGAACTTGCCGCGATCGTCGACCCGTCGCTCGTGCCGATCGCGGTGTCGACCGCGGTTGGGCTTCAACGTACCACCGGTGATACGCCGATTGACGCGCTGGCGGGCTTCCTCGCCGTGCGCCCATCGCTCCTGATCCTCGACAACTGTGAGCACGTGATCGATGCCTGCGCGGTCTTCGCCGAACAGATGCTCGCGAGGTGCCCGGAGCTCCGAATTCTCGCCACCAGCCGTGAGCCGCTGGAGATCGCGGGCGAACGCCAGTATCGTATACCGACCCTGGCTACGCCGGATCCTAACCGACTGCCGGATATGGCTGAGATCGCGGCATCTCCCGCGGTGCGGCTCTTCGTTATACAGGCGCAGGATGTCCGACCCGACTTCCGCCTGACTCCGGCGAATGCGCCGGTCGTCGCGCGCATCTGTGCGCGTCTCGACGGCATCCCGCTCGCGCTCGAACTGGCCGCGGCGCGCATTCGCGTGCTCGGCGTCGAGCAGATCCTTGAGCGACTGGATGACACCTTTCGTTTGTTGACCGCAGGCCGCCGCATCGCGCCGACGCGCCAGCAGACGTTGCGGGCTACGCTAGATTGGAGCGACGCGCTGCTCGACGATGAGGAGCGGATCGTCTTTCGACGACTGGCCGTGTTCGGCGGGGAGTTCACGCTTGAGGCGGCCGAGGCGGTCTGTAGCTCGGAGGAAATCCCACCGGCCGGTGTGCTGGACATCCTGATGCACCTGGTCGACAAATCACTCGTCATCGCTGCTCCAAATCAGAACGTGGCATGGTATCGCCTCCTGGAGCCGGTGCGGCAATACGCGATGTGGCAACTGGTGGCGTGCGCTGAGGTGACTGAGCGCCGCGACCGGCATGTTTGGTTCTACACCGCGCTGGCCGAGCAGGCCAGCACGGCGCTCCATGGCCCTGAGCAGGAAGCCTGGCTTGCGCGCCTGGAGCGAGAGCAGAGTAATCTCCGTAACGCACTGGAATGGACCGAGACGCGAAGCGACGTCGAGTCCGAACTGCGCTTGGCCAGCGGGCTCGCCTCGTACTGGGAAGCACACGGCCATTTAACCGAAGGGCGGCGCTGGCTGCAGCAGACGCTCGAAACGAGTGCGATGGCAGCCGGTCCAACGCTTCGGATACATGCATTGAGGGGCGCGGGAAGACTCGCCTTCCTCGATGCGCAGGAGGGCGGATCGCAGTATGCCGAGGCAGAGGAGCTGCACCGGGAGAGTTTGAAGCTCGCGCAGGAGACCGGCGACGAAGCGGAGATCGCAGCGGCGTTGATCGAGATCGGGATGGTCCAGCGTATGCAACGCAACCTGGCGGCCTCAACCGACGTCCTGACAGAGGCGCTGGCTCGCTTCCTTCGGCTCAATGACACACCCGGTATCGCGCTGGCACTCCTCAATCTTGGCGCCAACGCCGGCATGCAGGGAGATATCGAGCGCTCGATCGCCCTGCTGACCGAAAGTCTCGAGCGGCACGAGGCGCTGGGAGACCTACGCTCGATGGCCATCGCCCAGGCGATGCTTGCCGGAGCGACCATGCAGCGCGGGGATCTTGACGCCGCACTCACCTTCGCCGTCGCCGCTATCGAAGGCCATGCTCGCATCGACGATCGTTGGTTCGTAGCGTTCGACTCGTTGCGCTTGGCGAGCGTCCTGTTAGCGCACCAACGAACCCTGGAAGCGGTGCAGTTTCTTGGAACCGCACAAGCACTTTCCGAAGCGGTCGGCTGCGCGGTCGGCAGCGTCACCTATGCCGGATTGTTCGCGTCCACGCGGCCCATAATCCATCAGCGCCGGTTCAACGCAGCCTGGTCCCTGGGCCACGCCATGAACCTCCAGCAGGCCCTCGAAGCCGTTCGAGCCCTCACAGCATCACCGAGATCCTCGCGGCGAACCGAACATTCGCACTCCGCAAACCTCACCCGGAGAGAACGAGAAATCGCGACGTATTTGGAACAGGGCTACACCGACCGGCGAATCGCCGAGACGCTCTCCATCACCCCTGGCACGGTCGGGGTTCACGTCCATCATATTCTGCGCAAGCTTGATCTCCGATCCCGGTTGCAAGTCGCCGCATATTTCGATGCGCATGGTTGGGAGAACGAACCGGCCGGCGAACGGCATCGGCCAGGGATTGCTCGAAAAATATAGATCTCTTCTATAGATCCTCTAGATTCATCTCTCCGCGCGACCCATAACAATCCGTTGGCAACGAACAGAACTCGCATCGTCTGGTCTCCCGGCTGTGGCGGCGAGATCAATACCCCGGTATGCACGTCGAATCGTTCGACTGGAACCGTATGTACGCGATGATGATCCGCATCGATCTGCACGAGATCTGCTTTGCGCGTGAACGCGGCCAGGCTGGGCGCTCTCTCGCGACAGAGCTCGGCGCCTAACGCGGATTCATCGCATTTATCGCCTTCGAGGCGGGTGAAGGTCATAACGCCGGCATCTGGATCTCTGACGATCTCACAACAGTCGACGATGGACGGCGTGTCGCCGCGCAATGGCAGCATGAACACGCGGGAGCCTCTGCCTCCGACATTCAACCGATCGCGACCGGCAAGGTGATCGTTCAGCGGGGGCTTTAGGTGCGGGGAGGGAACGGACGTGTTGAAGGGATGGTGCGACGCTCGGCGCATAGGCCGTTGAGCACGTGCCGCTGGGAGAGCGACGCTCTCTGCCACCGGTGCAAAGGAGCGCGCGTGTCAGCAGGCGGATAACAGATCCTCCATCGACGCGACTTTTTTCGGAAGAGAGGGAGTGACTATGCAGCGACGTACCGGTCCCAAATTTCGTATCTGGTTTCGTATCGCCTTTATTCTTTCCGTGGCATCGCTCGCGGCGGCGGCGCTATCACCCGCAGCTATGGCATCGCGCCCATCTCAGACGGATTGGCCGATGTTCGGTCAGAACCTGAACAACACTGCGAGTGCCCCGTACACCAAAGTCAATGTCGGCAACGTGAAAGCGTTGAAGGTGAAGTGGGCCTTCACCACGAGCGGTGATGTCTCGGCGCGCGCCGCCGTGGTCGGCAACGTCGCCTACTTCCCGGATTGGGGCGGCCACGTATACGCAGTCAACGCCACGAACGGCGCACCGATCTGGACGAAGAACATTCTGACGGACTATTTGCCGGGCATGCTCGATCCGTCTGGGAACCCACTGACGAAGGTCGTCTCACGTACGAGTCCCGTCGTTGACGCCAGCACCAACACGCTCTACCTCGGCACACAGTCGGGCGCCTATATGCTCGCCATCAACACGAGCGACGGCTCACTCAAGTGGGCGAGCCAGCTCGATGCACATCCATACGCGATCGACACCGGCTCGCCGATTGTCTACGACGGCGTTCTCTATGCTGGCGTTTCCTCAACTGAAGAAGCGGCGGCGGCAGACCCCGGCTATGGCTGCTGCTCGTTCCGTGGGAGCGTGGTCGCTGTGAACGCGAGCACCGGCTCGATTAACTGGAAATCGTACATCGTTCCGGAAGGCTACACGGGCGGCGCCGTCTGGGGCAGCACACTTGTACCTGATCCAGAGCTGGGTGTCGTCTTCGCCACGACCGGAAACAACTACTTCACGCCGACCGACCCGGCATATACGGAGTGCGTCGCCAACGGAGGTAGCCAAACGTCTTGCCTCTCGCCCGATGATCATTTCGATTCGGTCGTAGCCCTCAGCATGGGGAGCGCGACGCAAACTGCCGGCTCCATCGTTTGGGCGAAACGGCTCGGGAGTTCAGATGACTGGAATGTTGCCTGCTTCTTTGCAGGGAACAACTGCCCGACCAGCAGCGGTCCGGATTACGACTTCGGTTCCGGCGCGAACCTCTTCACCGTCCAAACCGCGAGCGGTCCCAAGGCCATTCTCGGTGCCGGGCAAAAGAGCGGCGTCTACTCGGCGTTTGACCCCGCGACCGGCCAGCTCCTATGGGCAACGCAAGTTGGGCCCGGATCCGCGCTCGGTGGCATTGAGTGGGGCTCGGCCACGGATGGCCAGCGTATCTACGTCGGCATCGGTAACCAGTATGGACTCCCTTACACACTCCCCTCGGGTGAAACGATCACATCCGGTTCCTGGGCCGCGCTCGACGCGGCGACAGGTGCAATCCTGTGGCAGAAAGCCGATCCGAATGGGGCGATGGATCTCGGCCCCATGACCGTGGCCAACGGCGTTGTGTACGCGCCTTCCATGGGAGCGGCAAGTGCGAGTACGCCGAACATGTTCGCGCTGGATGCCGCAACCGGCAGCGTTCGCTGGAGCTATGCATCGGGAGGATCAGTCATAGCTGGCGCGGTCATCACCAATGACACCGTCTTCTGGGGCTCCGGCTATTCCAATCTTCCCGGCTTCGGCTTCGTCGGCAATAACACGTTCTATGCGTTCAGCACAGGCGGTCACTAAGGAGGACACGACCGCTATCCAGACGAATCCATGATCCGTGATCGTATC
>CALAGB010000077.1 GCA_937891245.1 uncultured Thermomicrobiales bacterium
GCGCTGCCCGCCGATCAGGAAGCGACCATCCGGCAGCTGGCGGAAATACTGAAAGCCCGCCTCGACGCTGACCGGAACATCGAGAAAGCGCGGTACCGGCGACGTCACCAGTATCTGCGCCCGTTTCGGCGCGACGATCTCTTTGAAAAATGGGTGGATCGCCTCGGAATAGGCATTCGTACAGAGGCAAACCTGCGCCGCTCGTACCGTCGCCCGCTGCCCGTGCACCACGACACCATCAGCCGCCGCTTCCAGCTTCCAGACCGAACAGTTTGGGATGACGGTCGCGCCGCTATGGGCCATGATCTTGGTCACCAGCCAGTACGGCTGTGTCGCCAGATCGCCCGGCTCGTAGATCGCCCCGAAGAAACCGTGTCCGGTCGGGTCGCGGTCGAACAGCTCGACCGGATTGGCATCGCGCTGCAGCGCGGCCGCCTCCTCGACCAACTCCTGCTGTTCGGCCTCGTCGATCCCGAAGATCATGCTGCCGTTCTGCTCGTACCAGACGCCGTAATCGTCGAGAAAGCCCTTCAGGATCGTACGTGTCCGCCTGGAGATCTCGCGCACCTCGCGCGCATGCTCAATGCCGCACTGTTCGACCTGTTCGTGATAGGTCGGCTCCAGCAGCGTCGCGACGAAGCCGGCATTCCGCCCGGAAGCGCCCAGCGCCACATCGCGCGCCTCCAGCACGACCACCGACTTTCCCGCCCGTGCCAGGAAGGTCGCCAGCGTGCTGCCGACCACTCCGGCCCCCACCACGCAGACATCGCACTCAAGATTGCGCTGTTCAAGCTCAGGCCAGACCGACGTATCCTGCCAGATCGAAACACTGCTCATCGTCGCTCCATCTCCCCATCGCTGATCCGCACCGGTTGGCACAGCATAACGCGCGCCAGTCCGCTCGGGGAACCCCACGATCCGGAGCGGTATGCTTTTCCACAAGCGTATGCGGCCACGCAAAGGAGAAAAGATGCGCACGCTGCACGTCGATCAGATTACTCAGGCTGTTCGCGATCTCTGCCTCGAGGCGAACTACGTAATGGGCGAGGATGTGCGGCAGGCGCTGGAAGTCGCAGAGATGCGCGAGGTGTCGCCGCTGGGGCGCGAGGTGCTGGGGCAGATTCTGGCGAACATGGCGATTGCCGCCGAGGATCGGGTGCCGATGTGCCAGGATACCGGCACGGTCGTCGTTTTTGCCGAGGTCGGGCAGGAACTGCATATTGCCGGCGGCGATTTCGAGGCGGCGATCGATCGCGGGGTGCATGAGGCGTACGATGTCGGCTATTTGCGCAAGTCGATGATCGCACAGCCGTTTACGGCACGCCGCAACACGCGCGACAACACGCCCGCCGTCATCCACACGCGGCTGGTAGCGGGTGATCGGTTGGGGCTGTCAGTGCTCGCAAAGGGCGGCGGTGCCGAGAATATGAGCCGCGCCGCGATGCTGACTCCGGCTCAAGGACGCGACGGCATCAAGCAGTTCGTGCTCGAAACGGTGCGCATCGCCGGGCCGAATGCCTGCCCGCCGGTCATCGTCGGCCTCGGCATCGGCGGCACCTTCGATTCAGTCGGGCGACTCGCGAAGCATGCGCTGCTCCGAGAGATCGGCAGTGTCAATCCCGATTCGGACGCGGCCGAACTCGAAGCGGAACTCCTCAGCGAGATCAATAAGCTCGGCATTGGCCCGCACGGCTTTGGCGGGCGGATCAGCGCGCTGGCGGTACACGTCGAATCGTTCCCCTGTCACATCGCCAGCATGCCGGTCGCCGTCAACCTGCAGTGCGGTCCAGCCGCACGGCATCGGGTGAGCGAACTCTAACGAATCGCGTACGGGAGAGCTCAGCTTGTGGGCCGTTGAGCGGTGTCGCTGGGCGTGAGGGCGGCGCCGCACTCCGGGCACCACTTCGCGTCGGGGAAGGTGCGCGCATGGCAGACCGGGCAGACCTGCAACGCCGGGGCGACCGGCGTGCCGCAGTAGGCGCAATATTCGGCGCCGAGTTGCAGCGGTTTGTGGCAATTCGCACATACGCCCTCGGCGGCCGGCAGGATACCGAGCTTGCCCTCCAGCTCTGCGATTCGCTCGTAACGATCGTTCGCTGAACCCTTGTTGCCGCTGAGGGCGTCGCGCGTTGCGATGATCAGGTAGGGGATGATCCAGATGACGAGGAAACCAAAGAAGACGATCGCGAGAACGATAAGCAGGCCGCGCGATATGCTGGTCAGCACGCGGCCGCGGAGCGTCAAGACGCCGGTACCGTCCATCACGAACGCGAACACGATCACACCGAGCAAGAGGAGTGCGCCGATGTCGTTGAACGCATCGATGCCGGTACCAAGCAAGATCCAGGAAAGGACGAGGGACACACAGAGTCCCCCCGCAGTGGCCACACTATATTGATGAAACGTTCGCGGCGCTTCCGCTGTGGCCGGGGGTCGCGCTGAACTCGGTTGCAGGCTCAGAAGGCACGTCCTTTCGACGCGAAACACCTGCTCGCGGTGCGGAACAGCTCGCGCGAGGCTTCGGGTGAAAACTAGGGCCGATTATACATCAGCCGTATTGACCGATTGTGAGGAATACCATGCGCGCGTTGACGCTCACCGCTCCGCTCGATCAGCCGTCCATCGACGCCCTGCACGCCGGTGACCATGTGCTGCTCAGCGGCACACTGCTGACGGCACGCGATGCGGCACACAAGCGGCTGATCGAAACCTTGGAGCGTGGCGAGCCGCTGCCGGTTGATCTGACGGGCCAGATCGTCTATTACGTCGGTCCGGCGCCGGCCAAGCCGGGACAGCCGATCGGCTCAGCCGGACCGACCACCAGCGGCCGGCTCGACCCGTATACTCCGGCGCTCCTCGCCGCCGGTATGCGCGGCATGATCGGTAAGGGGTACCGTAGCTCGGAGGTTCGAGAAGCAATCGCCGAACACGGAGCCGTCTACTTCGCCGCGCTCGGCGGCACCGGCGCCCTGCTTGCCCGCCACATCACCTCGGCCGACGTCATCGCCTACGACGACCTCGGCCCGGAAGCGATCTATCGTCTCACCGTCGTCGACTTCCCGGTCATCGTCGTCAACGATCGCTACGGCCACGATGCCTATCAGGACGCGCTCCGCGACTACGCCGAACCGTAACCCCTTCGATCTCAGCCGCCGTTCAGGCGATTCGGGTTACTCCGGCGTCATCCGTGGAATCTGCGGCGCCTGCCCGCGTTTGTAGACCATCAGCGTGCGATTGAAGGTGATGACGACGGTGCCGTGCTGGTTGTAGCCGCTTGTTTTGACCGTCACGATACCGACGTTCGGCCGCGACTTCGATTCGCGCTTGCTCAGCACTTCGGACTGCGAATAGATCGTGTCACCTTCGAAGACCGGGTTCGGTAGGCGCACCTCATCCCAACCGAGATTCGCCAGCACGTTCTGCGAGATATCGGTCACGCTTTGGCCGGTCACCAACGCCAGGGTAAACGTCGAATCGACCAGCGGCTTACCGAACTCCGTTTGTGCTGCGTAATGATGATCAAAATGAATCGGCGCCGTATTCTGCGTCAGCAGCGTGAACCAGATATTGTCGGTCGTCGTCACCGTCCGTCCCAGCGGATGCTGATAGACATCCCCAATCTCAAAATCCTCGTAGAACCGACCAATCCAGCCTTGTTTGATCGTCATCAATTGCCCTCACCCCCGACCCCTCGCCCAAATTCGAGAGAGGGGAGACTCATTCGCGCCCGGTGCATACACCGTTGCAACCGTCTTTGGGGTATTGTGGCAGAGGACGGTCGGACGTGGAAAATGAGCGGGGATCGGGGGCAGCAAATGGCAACTGCGGATGTCGTGATTATCGGTGGCGGAGTGAACGGCACGAGCACCGCGTTCCGGCTGGCCGAGGCCGGGGTGAAGAATATCGTGGTGGTCGAACGGGCACATCTCGGCTCGGGGGCCAGCGGGAAGTCCGGCGCGCTGGTGCGCATGCACTACACCAATCCGTACGAATCGAAGCTCGCCTACGAAAGCCTCAAGGTCTTCCAGAATTGGGGCGAGATCGTCGGCGGTGATTGCGGCTTCGAGAAGATCGGCTTCTTTCAGATCGTCGCGCCGGAGTACGAGGCGCAGCTGCGGCGCAACATCGAAGACCAGCAGAAGATCGGCATCGACGCCCGCGTCATTCCGGCCTCGGGCCTGAAAGAACTGGAGCCCGAAGCAAATGTCGAAGGCTTGACGGTCGTCGGTTATGAGCCAAGCAGCGGCTTCGCCGATCCGAACGCCACGACCTATGCCTTCGCCAAACGCGCAGCAGAACTCGGCGTCCATTTCATGCTGCAAACGACGGTCACGGCGATCCGCACCGAGCGCGAGCGGGTGGTTGGCGTCGACACGACCGCCGGACCGATCGACGCGCCGGTCGTCGTGCTGGCCGGTGGCGCCTGGGCCGATCGCCTGCTGAAGCCGCTCGGGCTCGATCTCGGGCTCACCTCCTACCGCAGTCAGGTCGTCATCTTCCGGCGCCCGTTCGGCACGAGCGGGCCGCGCCACGTCTTCATCGACACGATCGTCAACAGCTGGTTCCGCCCGGAGGGCGACAACGGCATTCTGATCGGCGCCGAATCGGGCGGCACCGGCGTCGACCCCGATTCCTTCGACGAGGCGCTCGACGGCCCACAGATCGAACTGGCGCGCGAGAAGCTGGCGAAGCGCTTCCCGGCGATCCGCGAGGCGACGATGCGCGGCGGCTGGGCAGGCATGTACATGCTCAGTCCCGACCATCACCCGATCATCGACCAGCCGCCCGAAGTGCCCGGCCTCTTCATCATGGCGGGCGACAGCGGCACGTCGTTCAAGACGTCACCGGCCATTGGCATGTGCCTGAGCGAATGGATCACCGGCGGTGAGCCGGTTACAGCCGACCTGACGCCCTTCCGCGCCTCGCGCTTCGCCGAGGGAAAGCCGTGGCACGACGAAACCAACTACGGCTATCGCGGCCGCACCATCTCGCGATAGAAACGGGTTGCGCGCGGGGACACGGAGACGCGTCGTCATCCTGCGCCGCAGCGAAGGATCCCTTTCACGTCCCCCCGAGGCGGTACTTGGGGGAACGCAGGAGAGATGCTTCGGCCTCAGCATGACGTGGGTTCTCCGCATTTCCGCGCGAGATAACCATCCTTCTACTCGCCAGATGGCTTATGATGGGAATAGTGGTCGTGGGCGCTTTGGTTCCTGAGTAAAGAGACCGGTAGCCGGACCTGCCGGCGACAGAGCGCTCACGGCGCGGGGAATCGATTCGCAAAGAACAACGGGGAGAAGGGTTATGTCAGCAACCCGCCAGCCAATCATCTTTGGCAAGAAGCCGGAGTGGTTCAAGGTTCGCAAGCAGCACAGCGAGAATTACGTCGAACTGAAACACCTCGTCCACGAGAACAACCTGCATACCGTCTGCGAAGAGGCACGCTGCCCCAACATCTATGAGTGTTGGGCCAAGCGCACCGCCACGTTCATGATCCTCGGCGACCTTTGCACCCGCTCCTGCCGCTTCTGTGGCGTCAAGTGGGGCCGGCCAAGTCATGTCGACCTGCAGGAGCCGAAGCGTGTGGCCGATGCCGTCGAGAAGCTTGGGCTCAAGTTCGCGGTCGTCACCTCGGTCAATCGCGACGACCTAAACGACGGCGGAGCGGCCATCTTTGCCGCCACCATTCGCGCCATTCACGATCGCTTGCCCGATTGTGGCGTCGAGGTCCTGATCCCCGATTTC
Source organism: uncultured Thermomicrobiales bacterium (assembly GCA_937891245.1). Taxonomy (GTDB): domain Bacteria; phylum Chloroflexota; class Chloroflexia; order Thermomicrobiales; family Thermomicrobiaceae; genus CALAGB01. Next base: position 5,746 of record CALAGB010000077.1, read on the forward strand.
GAAGCGAATTGGGACGCGCTGCAGGTGGTCATCGACGCTCGGCCGGAAATCATTAGCCATAACGTCGAGACGGTGCCGCGCCTCTTCCGACGTGTCCAGCCATGGGACAACTGGGACGTCAGCCTTAACCTGTTCAGTAAGACGCGCGAACTCGACCCACAGATGATCATCAAGTCGGGCATCATGGTCGGGCTCGGAGAGACGCACGACGAAATCGTCGAGGTCATGCACGCCTTGCACGAGCGCGACGTCGATATTCTGACCATCGGTCAGTATCTGCCGCCCTCGAAGCGTCACTTCCCGCTCCAGCGCTACTACACGCCCGAGGAATTCGCGGAGTTGCGCGATATCGGCCTTGAAATCGGCTTTGGTCACGTCGAATCCGGCCCGATGGTCCGATCGTCGTATCACGCCGGTGATCAGGCCGACGCGCTTCGCCTCCGCCGCTTGCGCGACGCCAAGCAAGCGCGCACCGCATAGAACGAATTTCTCGCGCGGAGACACGGCCTCTCCTGTCATCCTGAGGCCGCAGCCGAAGGATCTCCAACCCGTCTCCCTGGAATCGCGCTCAGGGAAACGCAAAAGAGATCCTTCGTTTCGCTCGGGATGACAGGGACAGTTCTGCGACTTCTGCGCCACTGCGAGAGATTTCTTCCCGTCAACTCACGAGGCATTTGATCAATGAACCAAGAAATTCAGGTTATCCAGGCCGGAAAGCAGGAGTATCGCTCCTGCTGGGAGCTGCAAAAGCAGTTGGCGGCCGCCCGCCGCGCGGGACAGGTTCCCGACCTGCTGCTGCTCGTCGAGCATCCACCAACGTATACCATCGGTCGACGCGGTACGCGCGACCACTTGCTGATCGACGAAGCCCGGCTGCAGGAGGTCGGCGCGACCTGTCTCACCGTCGATCGCGGCGGTGATATCACCTTCCACGGACCGGGCCAACTTGTCGTCTACGCCATCATCGATCTCGGCCTGACGAACCGAAGCGTGCGGCGTTATGTCGAGAATCTGGAACAGGTGGTCATCGAAACACTGCACCATTACGAGCTCGAAGCGACGATTGATCCGGCATATCCCGGTGTTTGGATCGGTCGTAACAAGATCGCCGCGATCGGTATCTCGATCCATCACGGTGTCAGCTACCACGGCTTCGCGCTCAACATCGATCCCGATCTGCATTACTTCGACGACATGATCGGTTGCGGCATCCCCGACCGAGGCGCTACCTCGCTCGAACGCGAACTCGGCCGGCCAGTCGATGCGGGTGAGGTGACGAACCTGATTGTCGAACAGTTCGCCACGCGCTTCGACATCGAAACTCGGGATGATCTGACGTTCGACGATCTCCTGCACATCGTTGAGCAACGCCCCGCAAACAACCATGCCGAGGAGAAGAGCAATGATCTCGCCTCCAAGCACATCCGTCAGGTTGTGCCACAGAGGACGATGATGTCTGTTGCAACCGACCAGCGCACCTTGCTGGATATGAACAGGAGCCGGTGATGAAAGCGATCGGCATCCGCGACTCAAATCATATGCGGGACTTCACAGTGATGGAGATCCCCATTCCCGAGCTCGACGACGATGAAGCACTCGTCCGTATTCGAGCGGTCGGGGTTGGCATCCATGACCGTTGGGCCTTGCCGCCCAACCCTCGTTTCCCTTTCGCCATCGGTCTCGAAGGCGCTGGCACGGTGGAGAAGGTCGGCAGCGGGGTCGTGGGATTCGGGCCAGGTGACCGGGTGATGTTCTCCTCCATGCCACAGGCGAAAGGCGGCACCTGGGCCGAATTCACCGCGGTTCCCGCAAATCTGCTGATCGGCATACCGGACGATCTTGAATTTACGGAGGCAGCTGCGCTGCCGATCGCCGGGACAACGGCGCTCGAAGGAATCAAGGCGCTGAGTCTGGCACATGGCAGCACCGTCTTCATAGCCGGAGCCTCCGGTGCGATCGGAACGCTGGCCATCCAGCTGGCAACACAGCGTGGCTATCGCATCGCCGCGTCTGCCTCTACGATTAACCACGAGTACATGACATCGTTGGGTGCCGAGCAAGCAGTCGACTATCGTGATGCCCACTGGGTGCAGCATGTCCTGGATTGGATGCCGCAAGGCGTCGACGCCGCCCTTGCGATTCAACCGGGGACGGGGACGGCGAGCCTCCCGGTCGTTCGGAATGGGGGTAAAATCGTTACGATTTCCGGCGACCAAGTCATACCGGAACGGGGAATCCAGGTCGAGCAGATCACGCACCACCCGGAAACGCGACAGGAGATATCCCAACTGGCTGCGGATGTGGCGGCCGGTCGCATGCGGGTCGTGATCGATCGTGCCTATCCGTTTGAAGAGGGTCTTCGCGCACTGGAGCAGAGCGCTACCCGGCATGCGCGCGGGAAGATCATCCTGACGCTCGCGGATCACTGAACGCAGTGCCGTTAGGACGACCCCGGCGATCGAGCACCCCTACAGCGGTTTGCACATTGAATGACCAACCTTCGTAGGGGCAACCCCCCGTGGTTGCCCTGGTCGTGTGCCGTCATGTTTGCCCGCAGGGTACCAGGGCAACCACGGGGGGTTGCCCCTACCGGAGTTAGTGGGTCACCGTATCTGCAACCTGCTTAGGCTGTGCGATCTCAACAAGTTGCCACACTTGACAAGCGCGTCGCGAGATGGAGACTCAATCCAGGCGGAGCGTTTGGCACACTCACGAAAGCAGGTGCGGCATGGCCTGGCACATCGGTGTTCTGGGACTCATTCACGACCATGCCTGGCAACATGTGCGCGAGATGGCCGCGCGCGACGATATCACCATCAGTGTCGCCGATCCAAACGCCCCCTTGCGCGAACAGGCGCGCCAACAGTTCGGCATCACCCAACTTTATGACGACTACGCGACACTCCTTGAGCAGGAACGTCCTGACGCCGTACTGATCTTTGTCGACAACGCCGGAACCGCGGAACTGGTCGAACTCGCCGCGTCTTGCGGCCGGCCGATCATGATCGAGAAGCCGATGGCTGATACGCTGGCGAACGCCGAGCGGATGCGCGTCGCGGCGGTCAACGCCGGGGTGCCGTTGATGGTCAACTGGCCGACCGCCTGGCAGCCCGCGCTGCGACATGCCCTCCACCTGGCCCAGGCGGGTGAGATCGGTGAGATCTATCGCTTCAACTTCCGTGGCGGGCACCGTGGGCCGAAGGAGTACGGTTGCTCGCCGTACTTCTACGGCTGGCTCTACGATCGGGCGCGCAACGGCGCCGGAGCCTACATCGACTACTGCGGCTACGGCGCCAGCCTGGCGCGCCTGCTGCTCGGCATGCCGAGTCGCGTCCGCGCCGAGATCGGCCGGCTCGTCAAAGCGGATATCGCGGTCGACGACAACGCCGTCCTAACACTTCGCTACCAGCACGCGCTCGCCGTGATCGAGGCAACCTGGTCCGCCTCGGGCCCGGTGCCGGATGGTGGCCCGGCGATCTGGGGCAGAGACGGCACACTCGTGGTACGGCGCGACGCAGGCCGGCAAGAGGGTGACGTGCGCACCAGCGGCGGCGTCTGGTTCAGCTCCAACGCCGAGCCGGATGGCCATTTCATCGAGCCGCCGCTGCTCCCCGAGGGCGAACGGAGCGCGGTCGAGTATTTCCTCACCTGCCTTGATGAGGATCGGCCGATCGCTGGCTTGGCGAGCATGGAGATCGGGCGCGATACCCAGGAAATTCTGGAAGCCGGTTTGCAGGCGGCCCGCGACGATCGCGGTGTCTCGCTCCCCTTCTGAGCGAAAGGACCGATGTGATGGCTGCTCCGATCCGTATCGGGATCGTCGGCTGTGGGCGCATCCTACCGGCACATCTGCGCGGCTACCGGCTGCTGCGCGAGGCAGGCTACGATGACTTCCGCATCACCGCCCTCGTGGCGCGCAAGCGGGACGATGCAGTGATGTTCCGTAAACGGGGCGAGGGACCGACGCCGCGACCGCCGGTCAGCCGCGACGAAAGCGGCGACGCACTCGCCGCGCCACATTGCTACGTCAGTGATTTCCAGTCCGAACTGCTCCCCGATGTCTATACCGATGTCGCCGAGATGCTCTCATCAGGCAATGTCGACGCCGTCGATCTCACCGCCTCATTGCCGGTCCACCACAGCATCGGGCTGGCCTGTCTCGCCGCGGGCAAGCACCTGATGGTCGAAAAACCGATCGCGATTACCGTAAAGGCCGGTGCACAGTTGGTCGAGGCGGCCGAAGCGGCCGGGTTGACGCTCAGCGTCATGGAGAACGCCCGCTTTCGGGAAGCAGCACGTCTGGGCCATTGGGCGATCGAGCGCGGCGAATTGGGCAATGTGCAGATGGTCGCCGCCATCTCGCTCGGCACCGGCGAATGGTCGCCCGATCGCGTCGTCGCCGATACACCCTGGCGCCACAACATGCTGGAAGCGGGCGGCGGCGCCTCGGTCGACATCGGCGTACACCTGGCGCACCAACTCCGCTACCTGGCCGGGGAGATCCGCAGCATGACCGCGATCGCTCGCGTCTTCGAACCGGTACGTGAACTGCGCGACGCCGACGGTAACGTCTTCGGCCAGTTCCCGGCTGATGCCGACGACGCCTTCTTCGCGTTACCGGAATTCGAGAACGGCGCTGCCGGGACGATCTCCTTCACCTGGGCCGGGCACGGAGAACCAACCGGGCTGCCCGAAGGGGCCGTAATCTACGGCGAACGCGGCTGCCTGAAAGGAACGATGCTCATCCGCGACGGCGGCGAGCGCATCGATCTTCGTGAGCGCTTCAACGCCGAAGCCGGCCCTGCGACGCGCGACGCTCTCTTCCCACATGGCCTCACCGATACCTTCGCCCTCGCCTATCGCGACTGGATCGATGCCATCGCCGCCGGGCGTCAATCGGAGATGAACGGCCGCGAAGGCCTCCACGACCTGGCGACCGCCTTCGCCATCATGGAATCCGCCACTACCCGCACCTCGATTGCAGTCGCCGACGTCCTGTCCGGCAAGGTCGACAGCTATCAGCGGGCAATCAACGCGCATTACGGGCTGTAGGAGCGGGCAGAGGGGGTGAGGGTCGCCCCCCTCCGTCGCCATCCCCCTCCTCAGCGACCCACGGTCAATTCCGCCTCACGAATCGCCTCCAGTATCGGACCGATCTCGGCCGGTTCCACGCATTCACCCGCCTTGAAGCGCTGTTCCAGGTGGGCGAAGAGGCGGGCACGGAGGAAATGGCGCATCATCATCGGATAGTCCGCTGTTTCGGCGAGGATCGCGTCCTGCAACCCCGGCGTCCAGGTGCGCTCGAAGGCATCACGCTCGGGGCCAAAGTCGAAGGCGGGCAGGCTGTCGCCACGTTGGGCGCGCAGTTCGGCGCGTAACGCATCGGTCGCAACCTGGTCGATCTCACCACCAAGGATGACGACACCGTAGCTCTCACGCGCCTGCTCCGGACTGACCAACTCGTTACGCACGTCTTCGAGTACTTTCAGGACCGGGCGCGCCAGCGGATCGCCGTAGCCGCCTCCGCCCTGCGTGCCGATAAAGACTTCGTCACCCGGTTCCAGCTGCAGGACATCGATCTTACCGATCTCCCGTTCACGGGCAGTCCCCGGGTTGAGCGTCGTGAAGCCGGTCGTACCCGCCTTACCGCCGAGTCGGCCCCAGGGCCGGAACGTGTAGCGCTCCATCCCGCGCGAGGTGATCACACCGTTCGGAGGGAAAACTTTTAGTCGCAGCTCGACGCCGACACCACCCCGGTAGTAGCCGGGACCACCACTGTTCTCGCGCAAGGCATAGCGGCCGATCAAGACCGGCACTTCCTGCTCGATACTCTCGGCCGGCACGTTCTTCAGGAATCCCATGCCGACATCAGTGCCGTCGAGGCCATCCTTCATCGGCCGTCCGCCGGAACCTCCGACCAGCGGCTGCACGACGCTCACTTTCGTGCCGCCCGTCTCCGGATCGGGCACCGAGACGAGCAGAATCGAGCCCTGACCCGAGCCCGCCGCGTTGATCTTGTCCGGCAACGCCTGGCCAAGCGCGCCAAGCACGATGTCGAACAGGCGGAACATGGTCGCGGCACGCACGCCGTAGGGCGCTTTCGGTTCGGGATTGAGCAGGCTGCCTTCGGGAAAGATGAAGTGCATCGGCCGCACCGCGCCACTATTGAGGATGAGATCGGGCGCGAGCGTGCGCAGGAAACTGACAAGCCCAAACGCGACCATCCAGTGGCCGTCCTTGCCGCCAGTCGGCACGTTGAAGGCAGCCTGCACCTGCGGATCGGTGCCGGTGAAATCGAGCGTCATGTCGCTGCCGTCGATCGTCATGGCGATCTGAATCCGCTGCAAGCGGCCGGGCAGCACGTGATCGGTTTCCAGATAGTCGGTGAAGCGGTAGATGCCCTCGGGGATCGTATCGATCACGCGCCGCGCCTGTGCCTCGGCGTAATCGAGCACGTCGCCGATGCCATGCCGTACCGCCTCCGAACCGTAGCGACCGATTAGATCGTGCAAACGGCGTTCGGCGGTGTTGAGCCCGGCCAGCTGCGCCTTGATATCGCCCCAGTTGAGGTCGGGGATGCGACAGTTCGCCAGGAGGATCGACAAGACTTCCTGATTCAGCTCACCCCGCGACATCAGCCGCACCGGCGGAAAGACGATCCCCTCCTGATAGGTGTCGGTATTCGAGGGGGCGATACTCCCCGGCACGCGCCCGCCGACGTCGGAAAAGTGGATGAAGCTCCAGGCGAAGCAGAGGAGTTCCCCATGATCGAAGATCGGCTTCCAGATGAAAATATCCGGCAGGTGCGTTGCCATACCCCCGGAGCTGACCGGATCGTTGCAGAGGAAAACATCGCCCTCGTGGCAGCCACCAAGCCGCTCCTCGACGTAGCGAATCGCATCGCCCATCGGGTTGCCGACCATCAGGTGCACGCCGACGCGATAGGGTGTCGCGTAGACCTCACCACTCGTGCTCACCAGCGCGACGCCGAAGTCACCGGTCTCCTTCACGAAGACGGTATGACCGGTACGCAGCACGACGTAGCCCATCTCGTCGACGATCGCCTGGAAACGGTTGCGGAGCACTTCGAGCAGAATCTTGTCCGCACCACTGACCACCGTTTCGTTCGCCACTGTTGCTCGCCTTTCGTTGAGGTCAGCCATCACGTCGCGTCCCGATCACATTCAGTTGCGCGTCGATCGTCAAATCGTAGCCGGGCGTGACAAAGATCGTGCTGTCGTACTGCTCGATGATGCATGGTCCGGCGATCCGTATACCCGGCAGCAGCATTGCGCGCTCATAGACGGGCGCTTCCCAGGCGGGATTCGCCAGCCGCACCAGCCGGGTGCTTAGCGGCTTCGGTGCGGCCGGTGTCGTTCCAGTGTTCGCGGCCGGTACGACACGCGGTTTGACGGTCTGACCGACGATCTGTACACGAATGCTGATGATTTCCGCCTCGGCATTGCGGTCACTGTGCCCGTAGATCTGCTCATACTGCTGGTGGAAGCTTTCGAGAAGCGCGGCTTGCCCCGCCTCGGACGCCACTTCATCCGGCGCCGGGATCGTCAGCTCGAACGACTGCCCGCGATAGCGCATGTCGGCGCTCCGCACCAGCCGCACACCGGTCACGTCGGTCGCCTGGTCGATCTGCTGCTCGTCCAGCCAGGCGCGCGCTTCCGCCTCAATCCCCTGAAACTGCTGTTCCAGGCCGGCCGGATCGACCTCCGAAAGACGCACATAGAGCGTTTGGATGAAATCGGAACGGAAATCGGCCATCAGGCAGCCGAGGGCGCAGAGGACACCCGGCGTCGGTGGCACAAGTACCCGATCGATGCCGACTTCGCTCGCCAGCATGAACGCGTGCGTCGGCCCGGCGCCACCAAACGCGAGGAGCGCGAAATCACGAGCGTCGACCCCCTGTCGCGCCATCAGTGGGATGAATTCGGCATACATGTTGGCCGTTGCGACGTTGAGTACATAGCGTGCCGCCTGCTGAGCGTCGCAGCCGAGCTGCTCGCCGATCGCGGCCAGCGCGTCGTGGGCGCGTTCCGGCATGAGCGTCAGCTCGCCGCCCAGGAATCGGGCCGGATCGATAATGCCAAGCTCGACGTAGGCATCGGTCACGGTCGCCTCGGTGCCGCCACGTCCATAGCACGCGGGACCGGGGCTCGAACCGACGCTGCGAGGGCCAACCTTGAGCACACCCTCGGCATCGATCCAGGCGACCGAGCCGCCACCCGCGCCGATCGACGAGACATCGACGGCCGGCATGATGACCGGAAACTCCCCGATGTGTCCTTCGGTCGAATAGCTGATATCGCCGTTGATGACCGAGACATCGGCGCTCGTGCCGCCCATGTCGAAGGCGATGACCCGTTCGGCACCGCTCTGCCGGGCGATCGCGGCGGCACCGATGACCCCGGAGGCGGGTCCGGAGAGCAGTGTTTCCACCGGCACCCGCGCTGCCCCGCGTGCCGTCATGATGCCGCCGTTTGATTTGGTCGAGTAGATCGGCGTGGTCATTCCCGCTTCGCGCAGCTCGGCTTCCAGATCGGTGAAATAGGCTTCCATCTTCTGGCCGATATGCGCGTTCATCACCGCCACCAGCGTCCGCTCGTACTCGCGGAACTGCGGCCAGATCTCGCTCGACGTGCAGACGTAAACACCCGGGAAGACCGTCGCTAGGCGTGCCTTGGCCGCCTGTTCATGAGCCGGATTGCGATAGCTGTGCAGAAAGGCGATCGCCAGCGTCTCGACACCGGCCGCCAGCAGGTCACGTGCGGCCGTCTCGACCGCTTGAAGATCGAGTTCGCGATAGACGCCGCCATCGACCAGCAATCGCTCCGGTATCTCGCGTACCAGGCGCCGGGGCGTGAGCGGCACCGGCTTATCGCTATAGAGCTGACTCGGATCTTCAAGACGCAGGCGTCGTAATTCGAGAATATCGCGATAGCCCTCGGTGACCAGCAAGCCGACCGGTGCGCCGCTCCGCTGGATGAGCGTGTTGACGGCGAGCGTCGTGCCATGCACGAACGATACGATCTCCGCCGGATCGATCGCCTGCTCGTTGGTCAGCCGCCGCAGGCCTTCCAGAATCGCCGCCGACGGATGCTCGGGCGTCGAAGCGACCTTAACCAGCCGCTCCTTGCCACCTGCTTCATCCATCAACAGAAAATCGGTGAATGTCCCACCGATATCCACCCCGAGCCGATATCTCCCCATGCCTTCTCCCTGTTTCTATGCGCCGCCTCAACGAACCGGCTGCGTTTTGCAGAGTGACAATCACGTTGTTGATCAAGAGATTCCTTAATCCCGACGGCATTCCTCGGCTTCGCTCTTGACAGCGCACCGAGGCGTATCGTTATAATCCCGACGGTTTTACTCTGGTATCCGAAATCCGGGTTGAAAACCGCCAGCACCTGCTCAGGATAATGCATCCGCGGGCAATAGAGGGGGGAAACGGGGAATGCTGCCGACCTTTGTTATCGGCCTGCGCGAGGGGATCGAGGCCGCGCTGATCGTGGGGATCATCGCCGCCTACCTGCGGCAACGTGGTCGACAGGATGCTCTCCGTTGGGTGTGGCTCGGGGTCGGTTTGGCGGCCGGTCTCTGTCTGCTCATCGGTATTCTGCTGAATCTGCTGGAGCGTTCGCTGCCGCAGAAAGAGCAGGAAGGCCTGGAGACGATCATCAGTGTCGTCGCCATCGCCTTTATCACCTATATGATCCTCTGGATGCGATGGCATTCGCGCGGTATCAAGAAGACCCTCGAAGAAGATGCATCCTCGGCCCTGGCCCGTAATACCGTCACCGCGTTCATCGCCATGTCATTCTTCGCCGTCTTGCGTGAAGGCTTCGAAACGGCCGTCTTCGTGCTGGCCGTCTTCCAGAGCGCCAACAATACGACCGCGGCCGGAGCCGGCGTCATCCTCGGCATTGTCGTCGCGGCGGCCCTCGGCTATCTCCTCTATCGCGGTGGCGTGCGCATCAACCTCAATCGCTTTTTCAAAGTGACCGGCGTGGTGCTCGTCATCGTTGCCGCCGGGCTCGCGTCGTCGGCGCTACATACCGCCCATGAAGCCGGCTGGTTCAACGCCCTGCAAGCACAGGCACTCGATCTCACCTGGCTGGTCGACCCAGGTTCGGTCCGCTCGGCACTCCTGTCCGGCATGCTCGGCCTGCAGGCGCGCCCGACGATTGGCGAAGTGCTCATCTGGCTCATCTATGCGATTCCGCTCACGCTGTACGTCGTCTGGCCGGCGCCGAAGCGACAGGGGAGCGGCTCAGCGGGCGGAGGCGGCGCGCGCAAAGCGGTCGCGACGAGCGTCACGGCGATCCTCTGCCTGCTCGTTCTCGCCGGCTGCGGCAAGGGAACCGAAGCCGAGTCAACGGCCGCTGGATCGGCGAAGATCATCCTCGTGACCCTCACGTCGGCCGGCTGCCAGCCTGCCGAGCTCACGATTCCAGCTGGTCCAACCAAGTTCAGCGTGACCAATAAGGATGCTGCCGCGGTCACCGAGCTCGAAGTGCTCGATGGCTCAAAGATTCTCGGCGAAGTCGAGAATCTGACGCCGGGCCTGAGCGGTTCGTTCTCGCTCGATATGAAGGCGGGCGAGTACACGCTCTACTGCCCGAATGGAAAGACGGCCGAGAGAGGGCGACTGATCGTCAACCAGAACCTGTCAGCGGCCAGCGCCACCGTGGCCAATCCCAAGGCCGACGCGGCGGTTAGCGCCTATCGAACCTATCTGGAGCAGCAGGCCGAACAGCCCGATCGCGATGATCGCGGACGCACCGAGCAGCTCGATCGGTTCGAGCACGCCCGGCCGCACCGCACCGCTGAGGGCCCGGTGCCCGAACGCGGCGTACAGCAAGATCACCACCCCGGCGATCGCCGCCCCGGCCGGGAAGCCGCCGCCCGGCGTATAGCCCCATGCGGCAAGGTAGATCGAGGCGACGGCGAGGATCAGCGCGGCGATCCGGGCGCCGAGCCGCACGACCAGGGTCATCGCCACGGCCCGTTCGGGAGCACGCGTACCGAGTGGCTCC
>CALAGB010000078.1 GCA_937891245.1 uncultured Thermomicrobiales bacterium
GAATCACTGCGTTCCGAGCTGTATCACGACAAGAGCCAGGTGAGCGTCACGATGGTCCAGATGCCGGCGCTCAATACGCCGCAATTCGACTGGACCAAGAGTCGCATGCCGCGTCGTGCGCGGCCGGTGCCACCGATCTTTCAGCCGGAAGTTGCGGCCCGTGCCATCTACTGGGCGGCACATCACAACCGGCCTGAACTCTACGTCGGCTTTCCGTCGGAAAAGGCGATCTGGGCGAACCGTCTGATGCCGCGCTTGCTCGATCGCTACCTGGCGCGAAACGGCTTTTCGTCTCAACAGACGGACGAGCCCGAGGATCCGAACCGGCCGAACAACCTGTACGACAGCGTTGATGGCGATTACGGTGCGCATGGCCGCTTCGACGCGCGTTCGACCGATTCAAGCCAGATGCTCTGGGCCACCGAACGGCGCGGACAGCTCGCGGTTGGCGCAATCGCGGCCAGTCTGGCCGGAGCCTTGCTCCTCAGCCGCCTGAACAGCAAGGGAGATCGCTAATCCGAACGCTTCCCGTAGGGCGTGATTTGTCGCGCCCTACGACCGGGTGAAAGTCGTCTCGGAGAGATCGATGAGGGCCAGACCGGTCTCCGCGTCGAAGATGCGTTTGAGTTGCGCCGGTAACTCTTCCAGCATCACCTCGAGCGTCGGCCGGACGTGCGCCTCCAGGACGTGCCCGCCCCGCGTCGTTCCATCCGACTTGCCCACGACGGCGTGGGCGTGGACCTTCGGTTCGCCCTTGTCCAGCGCGATGCCACCGTCGAGCGACAGGACTTCGACCTGCTCTTCGACCGGGATCTTGCGGTACTCCTTGGCATCGATATCAAAGAAGCCGAGCGTCGCGCTGCTGAAGGCGCCAACCGCCGAAAAATGGCTCGCATCGAGCTTTTTCTCTTTGGCGAAGCCGGTCAGTCCGGCGATAAACTCGTCGCCGGTATCGAAGATCAGCACATAGCTCGCGACACCGTCCGAGCGGCTGAGCAGTTTCGATTTCATGCATGCCTCCTTATCCAGGTCGCCAGACCGAACGCTTCCGGCCAGAAGCGCGACGCCCGCTCCGGCCGTGGCACGATTAGCGACGCGGGATCCAGTCCGAAGTTCAGGCCGTGTTCACTGGCAGCCGCATGACGATGGTCGAGGACAACAGACGTATTGCACGTCTGTCCGGCGAGGCTGGTGCCAACACCACGCGCCAAGACCGGCACGCCGGCCCGGTGGCAGACACCAATCGCCTCGATGACGTCGCGTGCATCGCGCGGCACGACCGCGCCGATCGGCAGCTGGCGGTAGTTCGAGGCATCGGTTGAATAGATGGCACGATCGCCGTTGCTGAAGCGAACTTCGCCCCGCACACTCGCCCGTAAATCCGCGACTAGTTGAGGTGGCCCGGCGCGTTCCGGCGTGGGTGTACCGGTCTTCCAGCTGGTCCAGGGCCGCGTGTTAGTAGTCGCTCCAGCGCGAAACATGGTAACGTGCCTCTCGTTGTTTGGGGATGGCTGCTTGATTCGCCAGCGATTCGGATCGTACGTATCCTTGTGGCTCAGTGACGAATCTTCGGTGCTACGATCTGACCGCTCGCCTGCTCACTTGCAGAACGCATTCCAGGAACAGCCGTCGACACAGCGAATGCGAACGCACGAACTTGCCACTGAACGCGACCCCGGCGGACAACTCATCGCAGTCGATATTTAGGAAGCGTTAAGGTTGTGGTTGCATCATCACCCAGGCAGCGCGATTCACAGGCACGGTGACAGCGGGGCATACCCTCCTTCGGAAGGGGAGGCGCTAATGCTGGCAGAGATTGGGTCAATGCATGGATCAAGATCCCCAGGATGGGGGAATGGCCGGCCACCAGTCTGAGCGACGTTTTCGTGGCAAGGTCAGGCGCGGCGCACGACATCCAAACTACCGACGTCCGCGCCATCGTTATCGTGAGGGCACGCGGCGAACCGCGGCCGAGATTCGCGCCGCCCGCCAGCAACTCAATATCTCGCAGCCGCTCTACGAGGAGCCGCGTTCACCGGAAGCGGCCGCGGCGGCAGCCGCACGTCAGATCGGCCGGGCGACGCCACCGATCGAGCAACCCGTCAAACGCCGCTCACGCAAGAAGATTGCGCTCATCGCTACCCCCATCGTCCTCCTCGTCATCGCCGGGGCGTTGATCGCTCCCACCCTGATGAACGCACGCAGCGCCTATCAGAAGATCTTCGTCACCTCGGTGCCGCGCCCGGTCGTTACCAAGAATGCCGAGGGTACCCCGGTGATCGTCGCGGGCGCGACGCAAGAGGCGCAACTTCCCGACTGGGACAAGAAGGAGCGGATTAATTTCTTGCTTCTCGGCGCCGACACGAACGCATCGCGCAAGGCCGAAGGCGAAGTACCGCTCTCCGATACGATCATCATCATGACCGTCGATCCGGCGACGAAAAAGGTCGGGATGATGTCGATTCCGCGGGATCTGCTCGTCGAAATTCCCGGTGTCGGTAAGGACAAGATCAACGCCGCCTATTCCAACGGCGAACTCTCGGACGTCACCGGCCCGGGACTGGTGCGTGCCACGGTCGAATACAACTTTGGAATCAAGATCGACTACTACGCCGTGGTCGACTTCTCCGGCTTCGAGAAGATCGTCAACACCCTCGGCGGTGTGACACTCGACGTCGCCGCCCCGATCAAGGACGACCAGTATCCAGGCGAGGATTTCAACTACACGCGGGTCATCTTTCACACCGGCGTCCAGCATATGGACGGGCAAACCGCGCTGCGCTACGTCCGGACCAGGCATGACGACAACGATTTCGCCCGCGGCAATCGCCAGCAGCAACTGCTCACCGCGCTCCGCCAGCAGAGCCTGTCGCTCGGACTGATCAAACAGGCGCCGGAACTCATTTCAGAGCTGGGCGATACGATCCGTACCGACCTGCCGCCCAGCGACGCGATCAAGCTCGCCAAACTCGGCACCGAAATCAAACAATCCGACATCCAGAGCTACAGCCTGCTCGATGCGACAACCTCTCAATGGGATCCCGGCGAGCCATACTATCTGATTCCGGACTGGGATAAAGTCCATGAGATCTTGAATCAAATGATGCCGCAGAGTTCGGCGCCGCCGAGCGCGGCCACGCCGCAGGCGACGGTTGAACAACCGAATTTGCGTGCGCAGGTGTTGGTCGAAAATGGGACGTTCATCAACAAGCTGGCGGCGAGTTCGGCGACCAAGCTGAACGATAACGGCTTCCTCAACGTCACCGTCGCGCAAGCACCGGATGCCGGCAACCACCAGACCTCGCAGGTGATCGACTACAGCGGCAATCTCTCAACCGCTCGCCTGATCGCCCAGGCGCTCGGCCTACCCGACACCGCCGTCACCTCCGGCGACCGCAACCAGGCCAACGGACAGGATGTCGTGGTCATCCTCGGCGACGACGCGCCAAGCGAACCGGGGCCGTAAGACGAGCGGCCCTCACCCCCGCCTACCGCGTCAGCCGCTCCATCCATCTCCGCTCGGCGCCGATCGTCGTCGGCAGGCCGTGGCCGGGGTAGACGGTGACGTCATCCGGAAGGTCGAGCAGGCGGCGGAGTGTCGCGAGTGTTTCGTCTTCGCTCGCGCCGGGGATATCGGTCCGGCCGTAGCCGTTCGGGAAGAGCGTATCGCCACCGAACATGGCGCTCTGTTCGGCCGCATAGAGGGTGATTTCACCCGGCGCATGACCGGGCGTGTGCAAGACCTGAAACGTCAGTGAGCCGATCTCGACCAGGTCGCCCTCATTGAGGAGCCGGTCGACGGTCATCGGCGCGATCGCAACCGGCCCACCGGTGGGATGCTCCAGATACGGCACCGAGGCCGGATGCGCCGCTACCGGCACGTTGAGCGCCTCCGCCAGCACAGCGCCATCGCCGATATGGTCCCAGTGATGATGCGTGATCACGAGGAGTTTCACCTGCGCGTTTTCGTCGCGGACCGCGTTCGTCAGCACATCGAGGGACTCCGGTGGCGCATCGAAGATGACCGCCTCGTTCGTCGCATCATCGATGACCAGAAAGGCGTTGGTCGCGATTGGGCCACAAGCAAAGGTTTGCACGCGCATACTGCCGAACTCCCTTGTTACGCACACACCAGCCACAGTTCCGATCGGTGGTCTTTCCGCCAGCCTATCGGATTGCAAGGCTGATATCCAGCGCGGCGACAATGCATGCCGCCGTTCAGAAGCCACGAGGCAGGATGTAGTCGGGAAGACAAGCTGCGTTAGCCGACGTTCCGATCATGCCAACAAGGCGTCGCGCTATCCGGTCGACGAAGCCATCTCAGTCGCGTCCACGATGGTACCTGTATGCGCGCTCGCGACGAGGCAGATAACCGCGAGCGGAAGCACGAGACCGAGCAAGGCGAATACGTCGCGGTAACTCCCAAGCAAACTCACCGCGGCACCCGTCACAGCCGCCCCCAGCAGCCATCCCAGTTCAAAACTGGCTGCCTGTGCTGTCATCACCACAGTTTGCGCCTCTGGAAGTGACTCGAGCAACAGAATGCTTATCCCGGTGTAGGCCATGATGCTCAACACATTCGCGATCAGGATGAAGAGAAAGAGCATCCAGGATGCGGCGACAATAAGGCCGGCGGCCAGTAGCGTGAGCGAGAGCGCGGCAAGCGACACCGTCACCACTCTGTGCGTTGACGAGTGACGGATCAAGAAGGGAAGCACGTTGTTTCCGAGCAACGAACCAGCGCCGCCGAGCAGATACAGGAGACTCAGTTGATTCGCGCCGACGTCAAATACATGTTCGCTATAGGCCGCGAAGTAGACGAGCCAACCGGACCAGCACATGCAACCGATGATCATTGCCGCCAATAACCACATCGTCGACGACTGGCCCATCAATTCGCGATAGCCGGCAGTCCAGTTCCACGTTGTCGATTGGTTGTCCCGACTGACCGATCCGGAGATCTGTGTCGTTCCGATCAGGACGATCACGGCAAGTGGGATGACAACGCTCATCGCCCAGCGCCAGTTGGTCAATGCCATGATCTGCGTCATCACGGGCAACCCCAGGATCGAGCCAAGTGTGCCGGCCGTACCTACGATCCCGATGACCTTGTTGCGCTCGTCCGCGTCGGAGAAACGCTCCCCGATCGCCGCCAGGCATATCCCGAAAATCGCGGCTCCGCCAATGCCAGCAATTGCCCGGCCAATCGCCAGACACCAAAAATTTGGGGAGATGACGGACAGCAGCGTGCCGCTGCCCAGGAGCACAACTTCGAAGCGCAAGAGCGTCATGTGCGAGTAGCGACTGGCGAACGGCACCGCGGCGAGCGCCGTTATGCCGGCAAACGTTGAGCCAATAGTGACGAGTTGCCCCGCCGCACTATCTGAAATACCGAATTGACGCGCGATTCCCGTGAGTAGCGGGCTCATGAGCGTGGCGTTGAGCGCGGTCAGGAACGCGCCAATCACCAACACGCCCACGAGCATCCATTGCGTCTGCCTATACCGGAGTTGTCCAAGCATCACATCACCAACCATCATTTGAATCGTCACGAAACCGCGATCTCAGCTTCTGGTCAAAAGAGACATTGCCAGCATAGAGACGCGTATTGAAGTTGCTGTTAACAATTTCTGAAGAGGGTCAATCCGGGTCTGGTGCGGAGCACGCGACCAGGCCGCAACCGCGACGTGGGGACCGCGGTTCATGCGCATGCGTTGGTGGGAGCGCTCGCGAAGTCGCGAATTGGGTCAGAGGTCGCGTCGCTGGAAGACGAGTACCGAGCCGATCACCAGCGCAAGGCAGTAGACAATCGAGTAGTGCACCGCCCGATCGCTCGGCGGCACCGTCGTCCCAAGTGGATTCGGCCCAATAAAGCTGATCGCCAGGCTCGGCTGCACCACGTAGCTCGCCAGTCGCCACATGCTATCACTCGGCAACAAAATACTCGATCCAATGCCGATCTTGACCATCGTGTCGCTGTTGAGCGCCGTGCCGAGCTGCTCGACCAGCCCGCCGGTCACCGCGACGCCGTAGAGCATGAAGACGATGATGCCGTTCGTCATCGTCGAAAAGAGTGTGCTGCCGAGCATCGTCAGGCTGAGCAGAATCATTGAGACGAGAATGACCAGCAGCGTGCCGTGTACCAGATGCGGCGGCGCGTAATGCCCGGCCGTGTGCGCCGTAAGCGCCACGCCACAGACCATCAAGATGATGTAGGCCGAAAGCATGACGGCGAAGCCGAGATATTTGCCGACGATGATCTGCCAGCGGCCGATCGGTTTCGGCACGATCGCGTCGAGCGTTCCCGCTTCGATCTCACCGGCCACGGTCCCCACGGCCGCGAAGATCGTCATGATGCCGGTGAGGAAATTGACGGTATACAGCCCAAGCAGCACCATCGCGCTCGCCGACACCGCGTAGCTTGGCGACGGACCGGCACCGGTGCGGGCGGAACGTCGCGCTTCGAGGCTGAGATAGTTGTCGCGAAAGAGGTGAAAACCGATCGCATAGAGCGCGATGAACGCCAGGCTGAGCAGCACGACGCCGAGAATGACTTTGCGCCTGAAGGCTTCGCGCACCGTCAGCCGGGCGATGATGGCGACGTTCACCGACCGGCCTCCCGCGACGGCGCAACGATGTCGACGAAGACATCTTCCAACGAGCGTCGTTCGGGCATGACGCCATAAACCGGGACGTTGTGGCGCGCCAGCAGATCGACGACCGCCGCGATCGCCTCCTCACCGGCGGCGCGCGCCGTGACGATGCTATGCCGACCATCCACGACCTGCTCAACCGACACCAGTTTGTCAAGTTCGGGCAGTAGGTCGGCCGGCAGCGAGCCAAGGCGGAATTCGACGCGCAAATCGCGCGACAGCAGGTCATCGACCCGCCCCGTCGCGGCGACACGCCCATGATCGATGATCGCCACGCGATCGGAACTCAACTCGACTTCGCTCAAGAGGTGTGAATTGAGAAAGACCGTGACCCCTTCGCCACGCAAGCGCGACAGAATGGCGCGCACATCGCGACGTCCGAGCGGATCGAGCGCCGAGGTCGGTTCATCGAGGAAGACGAGCCGCGGGTCGTTGAGCAGTGCCTGAGCCAGCCCGATGCGCTGCTGCATCCCTTTCGAGTAGGTGCCGATCTTCTTGTGCGCGTAGGCGCTCAAATCGACCAGCGCCAGCACATCGGGAATACGCTTGCGCCGCTCCGACGATGTCATCCCGTAGAGACGCCCATGCAGATCGAGAAATTCGTTGCCGGTCAGCCATTCATGGAAGCGAAAAAGCTCGGGCAGATAGCCGATCTGGCGCCGCGCAATCTGGTCGCCGAGCTTGTATCCCAGCAGCCGCGCGTCGCCGGAGGTCGGGTAGACCAACCCCATCAGCATCTTGATCGATGTCGTCTTTCCAGCCCCGTTCGGGCCGAGAAAACCGAAGACTTCACCGTAGTCCACAGATAGCGTCAAGTTGTCGACGGCCACGTGGTTCCGAAAGACTTTGCGCAGGCCGCGCAACTCGATGGCGGGTTCGCTCGCGGGCATGGCGATGGTCACAGCAGGCGATTGAGAAACCGATTCGCTCATGCGCTCAGTATGCCTTACGCAGAGACAGTTTGAGGCGGAAGGTCAACCGAGAACGAACGCTCTCGGCAACCGACGCCCGGCGCTAAACCGCCGAGCTCAGAAGACGAAGCCCTCTGAAGGGGCTAGACCAGAACCACTCGCTCTGTCATCCTGAACCGCCGTGCCTGTCATGCCAAGCCGCGCAGAGGAATCTCCTCCCGGTTTCCCATGCGTCGTGCTGTTGGGGAACACCGGGAGGAGATTCTTCGCTGCAGATCAGCATGACGAGGAGGGAGACTTGGTAGCTTGTACGCGAACGTACGCGTAACCAGCCCCTTCAGTGGGCTTCGTTCCCTCAGCCCGGCGGTTTAGCGCCGGGCTGACGTCGGGCGGCGATCCGCTCATCGGACCAAAGCGCCACGTCTAATGCAGCGAATCGGCGACTGACATGACACTGGCATCGCCGTTCGTGCCGACCATGTGGAGAATGCCGTCCTTCTGCCAGAGGACGACCTGGCCCTCATCGCTCTTGATCAACAGCGCCGGGCTGCCCTGCACTGTTTCGTTGCTCGTGGTCGCGCCGCTCGGCACCGGAATGATCAGCGTATGCTGCCAGTCCTTCACCGCACGCAGCTGAGCGACCGTGTCCGGCGGCAGGAAGCCGCTGGAGAGCAGTTCGTCGCGGAGCAGGGACATGTCGACCGACGACGGGATCGTCAGTGTCGGGCTCTCCATCTGCGCCACGACCAGGTGCTTGCCGTTCTGCTCGTAATCGAGGGCAGCACCGGCCGGCACATCAAGCTTGAACGTCGCGGTCGGCGTCGTCGCCGGATCAGGCAGCGGAGCCGGATCGAGCTTGCCGAGCGCGAAGAGGTCGCGCGCCCGCTGCACGTTCAGATCGTAGCTGACCGTACCGGAGTCGGTGAGATAGACGGTCGGATCGACACCGGAGAAGGTCGAGAGGCTCGACGGAATTTCCATATCACCATTCAAGTGCGACTGCGCGTCGGCGACCGAGTTCGCCGTTTTCAAGCTCTGCTTACTCAATGTGGTGCTCGGTGTCCCAAGGCCCATTAGTTGCGCCCGGACGAACGAATCCATGCCCGAACCGAGGGAGGGCGATGCCGCCGAAGCATTCGACGAAACCAGATCGAGCGGGATGGTGATCGCCGAGAACTGCTGGACTCGAAACCCGTTGAGCATATTGTCGGCAAGCGAACCGATCGGGGACACGGCGATGACCGCGACCATCAGGGCAATGACCGCAACGCCCGCGATGGCGCTTCGTCGCCCCACTCCGCCTAAACGACTCATGAACCGATCTCCTTTCAACCATTGGGAATGCGATGCGCCCGCGCCACGTCTCGCGTCGACCTGCTGCCAGGCCAGATCTTCATCGACCGGCTGGTTCGAGGGCGTCATCGTATGGAGCATCGTCGCGACCGTATCGGCCGTATCGACGATTCGTGCCAGACGTTCACGGCAGGCGGCACAGCCGTCGATATGCGTTGCCCACTCCGACCAGCGCTCCGCGCTGACCGCTTCGTCAGCAAAGGCGCGCAGTTCGCCGTTCGTCAGGCATTGTGTGTCCATCGCTCGCTCCTTACCGTTCATCTGGCGGTGGGAACAGAGCTTCGAATCGCCCACGGAGCGCATGTTCAGCGCGCACGAGTATCGTTCCAACCGAGCTTGGCTTGACGCCGACCGCACTCGCGATCTCGGCATAACTGACGCCGGAATAGCGCAAGATCAGCACGGTTCGATCTCGCTCCGGAAGGCGAGCCAGCGCTTGCCGGACCATGTCGGCATCGCTCTGCCGGTCGACTTCGTCGGCCGCGCTCGGCGCGGTTGGGCGCGTCGGCCATTCGAGCCGCATCCAGCGCAATAGCCGGTGGTACCCGCGCTTCCGCGAGCGAACCGAATTGAAGCCGGTATTCGATGCGACACGATAGAGCCAGCCTCCAACGTTGTCATCCAGGTCGAGCAAATCCAACCGCTCGTGGAGACGCAGGAAGACATCCTGTGCCAGGTCTTCCGCTTCCTCCGGCGAACCGGTGATGCGCAAGAGCACGCCGTACACCGTCGCGTAATGGCGACGGAACAACTCTTCGAAGGTCGCTTCCCCGGTGCGGCTCCCAACCTCGACGATCGAGATGTTTCCCACCGGCGAGAACGGTTTAGGACTGATCATCAGGGTGCGCTCCACCCAATCGCGCCGTCACCATTCGACCGCGCTCAATTAACTAAACACCGCGACGCTGTGCTTTGTGACAGTGTCCTGCCAGGCTGCCCACAACCAAGCGAGGGCCGATAAGATCGGCCCTCGCACCCGACGCGGGAAGACAGACTGGTAATTGATTATGTCGCGTCGGTTGGGCGCTCACCAAGAGTTATCTTCACCTCGTCTTGACTGCCGTCCTGATGTTTGACAGTGAAGCGAATCGTGTCGCCCGGCTTGTGTTTGTACACCTCATTGAGAAATTGATGCTCTCCATCGAGCGTCACCCCCTCCACCGCCATGATTTGATCCCCGGCAACCAGACCGGCCGACGCAGCCGGACCATCGGACAGAACATCCACCAACATCACCGGTGCCGGTGCATCGCCGGCCGTCGATCCGCCCAGCGACGACAGTGAACGGAAACTGACGCCGACATATGGATGCGTCACCGCGCCATGCGCGATGATCTCATCCACATACGACTTGACGGCGTTACTCGCAATTGCAAATCCAAGACCTTCCGAACCGGCTTGGCCGAAACCGCCCCGCACGACCGCCGTGTTCATACCGATCACTTCGCCCGTGAGGTTCAGGAGCGGCCCACCGGAGTTGCCGGGGTTAATCGGCGCATCGTGCTGGATGAGATGGCCAAGCAAATAGCCCTCGCCGGTATCCAGACTGCGATTGACGCCGCCGATGATTCCGTCCGTTACCGTATTACGGAACTCACCGAGCGCGCTGCCGATCGCCAGGACGCTCTGACCCGGTTGCACCGTCGATGAATCCGCGAAGGCGACCATACCCGGCACATCGCCGTCCATCTTAATCACCGCGACATCTTGAAACGAGTCAGCGCCGACCAGCGTCGCGTCGGCCTTTGTTCCATCGAGCAGCACGACGACGAGTGCGTCGGCGCCATCGACGACATGCTGGTTCGTTACGATATGCCCCTCGTTATCGATGATGAAGCCGCTTCCCATCGAAGCGGTCAACTCTGAACCGCTCGCGCTTTTCTGCCGGTTTTCAATCGTCACGACCGCCGGATTGACTCGCGTGACGATCGCGTCTTTCGTTTCGGCCGGGACATCCGCTTCGCGCGTGCTGGACGCATCGGCTGCGGCAAGCGCGACGGGGCTGCTCGCGGGTGCGTCGTGCCGTCCATACCAATAGCCCGCGATACCGCCAACGAGCAAGCCGCCCGTCGTGCCGGCGACCAGCGCGACAATAAGAAGTCCGATTGCTGAAGTAAGTGCGATCTGTCGTCTCATACCGGCCCTTCCGCCACCAGAAACCGAAAAAGGTCGTTATGCCCAAGTTTCGCCACCCCGGCTAAGGCTGAACTGAACCGATCCTGAATCCTTCATGAAAAGCGCGGGAACCGCAACACGCCGTGCCGAGCGCTCCCTCGGGATGAGATCAACGAGTGTCCGCCACAAGATGAGATTTTCGCGGTTACGCGACAGACACTTGAAATCCAGCAGAAGAACTTGATAAGATGCGCACGGAATATCCAAGGAAACTCGAAAAGCTAGCGTTCAGTCATAGAGATCTGCTCGAAGTTAGCTGGACGGCGAGGGGCTCGCCACTTAGGGCGGTTAAGGATACGTCTATCCTTTGCCGATTCCGTGCGTTGCCGAATTCGCTGTTCTCTTATGAAGTGGAACTCGAGTTGCTCGGGGCAACGAGGTCGAAGGAGGTGGACCCGAACCAGAACGTGTACATGACAACCCCAGCATCGTACCTATGCGCCGAATCCGTATAGGCAGGGATTGAAGGCAGGGACGGCAACACGCTCGCACGATGCGAGCGAGGGCCGGAGTCATTGCGCTTCAATGTTTACGCGTGAGGTGGAGAGTTTAATGGACCACGAATCTGGATATCAAAGGTTGATGGATGAGGCGTTGACCGGCCAGATGAGCCGCCGCACCGTCCTCAAACGCGCGGTCGCGCTCGGACTCAGTGCTCCGGCCATCGCGGCCCTGCTGGCCGCCTGTGGCAGTTCGTCAGACAAAGAGACGCCATCCGCTGCATCAACGACGGCATCGACGGGCACGACACCGGCCGCGACCAGCGGCACCAGCGGCGGTTCGACACCGGCGGCCACCAGCGCTACCGGCAGCGGCGCCACGCCGGCTGCTTCGGCCGCGGCGACCGAGGCGTCGAGTGGCCCCCGCGGTGGCGGTGGCACGCTCCGGCTGCTTTGGTGGCAGGCGCCGACGATCATCAACTGCCATCTTTCGTCCGGTACCAAGGACTTCGACGCCGCGCGCCTCTGCCTTGAGCCACTCGTCGAGGCCAATACCAAAGGCGAACTCATCCCGGTGCTCGCCGCCGAAATCCCGTCATTGGGCAACGGCGTCGCCGAAGATGGCACCAGTGTCACCTACAAGCTGCGTGACGGCGTCAAGTGGCATGACGGTCAGCCGTTCACGGCCGATGATGTCAAGTTCACCTGGCAGTGGGTGACAAATCCCGACACCGGTGCTACGACCTCCGGGAACTTCCTTTCGATCAAAGACGTCGAGGTCGTCGACCCGCTGACGGTGACACTTCACTTCACCGATCCGAATCCGGACTGGTTCACGCCCTTCCGCAGTGGTGAAGGGGTCATCATCCCCCAGCACATCATGAAGGACTTCGTCGGTGCCCAGGCGCACAGCGCCCCCTTCAATCTGAAGCCGATCGGGACCGGGCCCTTCAAGGTCGATAGCTTCACTCCGGGTGACAATGCCCAGTACTCGATCTTCGCTGACTACTGGGATCCCGGCAAACCGCACTTCGACGCGGTGAATATGAAGGGTGGTGGCGATGCCACCAGTGCCTCACGGGCCGTCATCCAGTCGGGCGAAGTCGATTACGCCTGGAACATCCAGGTCGAGGAAGCGGTCCTGAAGCAGATCGAAGGCGCCGGCGATCTCGGCAAGTTCGTCACCTGGGACGGTGGTGGTACCGAGAAGCTCATTCCGAACTTCTCCGATCCGGACACCGAGCAGGACGGTCAGAAGTCGAATAAGAACGTGCCGCATCCGCACTTCAAGGTGCTCGAAGTTCGGCAGGCCCTCAATGTCGCCGTCGACCGTGACTCGATCGCCGGCCAGCTCTATGGTCGTGGCGGTAAGGCGACGCCCTACGTCGATAACAACGTCTCGGCGATCCTGCCACCTGATATCAAGTACACCTACGACCTGGATCAGGCCGCAGCCTTACTCGACAAAGCCGGGGCCAAGATGAACGGCAAGGTGCGCAATCTCAACGGTCGAGACTTGCACTGGGTCTATCAGACCTCGGTCAACGAGGTGCGCCAGAAGACGCAGGAGATCGTCAAGCAGTCGATGGCGAAGATCGGTGTCGAGATCGAGATCAAGTCAATCGATGCCTCGGTCTACTTCTCGGGCGATCCGAGCAATGACAACACCACCAACAAGTTCTATGCCGATCTCGAGATGTATACCAACGGTGCATCCAGCCCCTTCCCGATCCTCTGGTTCCAGCGCTTCCTGTCAACCCAGATCGCGCAGAAGGAAAACCAGTGGGCGCTCAATAACGACTGCCGCGTCAACAGCCCGGAGTTCGACAAGCTGTACGACGAAGTGCAGCAGGAGATGGATCCGAAGAAGTCGACCGCGCTCTTCCAGCAGATCATGCATCTCGTCTGGGATCAGGTCTTCACCTTGGGGCTCGTTGCGCGCCAAAACGTGGCCGCTATCAGCAGCAAGCTGCAGGGCCAGGAAACGAGCCAGTGGACGTACGATACCTACGACGTCAAGAACTGGTCGATGAAGGCCTAATCGTTCGAATTGTCGTGTAGACGCGATTCCTCGGTGGTGGACATCCTCGTTGCACCACTGAGGAATCCCTTACGCGGTCAATCAATAAAGAACCTGCGGGAAAGCGGATCTCCGCCCTCATAAAGCCCCCGCACGTTGCGTGAATTCGCCTCGATGAGGTGAGTTCTCGTTTGCTCCGATCCGTAGTCACGCGTTAGTTCCGCAGCCATTTGTTCACGCATCTCGTTATCTTCTACCCAGAATTGCCGTTCCTCGTGCTAATTCGAAGGCAATATTACGTATATAGTGATAAATCGCGTGAACCGCAATGCTCCGCATTTCCCGCTTTCGTTAACATCGTTCCTTCTTGCTAGTGCATGCGCAATTAGGTATCGTGAGTACCAAAGGTTCGATTTCGCCGAACGTAACACTTCGGCGCTGGAGATCGACGTTGTTGTCGTTCCTACCAGCCAACCGGCAGCAATGCGTTGGCGCGAGGAGAGGAGTAGGTTCAGGGATCTTGCCGGAGCGTTCGACGCGCCATTGAGCACGCGCGGCACGACTGGCAAGACACACACGCCGGCAGTGTTAAATGATCGCGCGCTGCCGAAGATGATAGACACGCTACCTGCGATCGGTGTACATTAGGAGGAGACCCGGTGGATTCTAACAGTCGATTCGAAGAATTGATGAGCGCCGCAACGCGTGGCACGCTCAGCCGCCGTTCAGTGCTCAAACGCGCGGTCGCGCTCGGACTCAGCGCTCCGGCCATCGCGGCCCTGCTGGCCGCCTGCGGTAGCTCGTCGAGTAACGAGACGCCATCGTCCGCTTCGACCTCATCCTCGTCCGGCACGACCGCCGAGGCGACATCCGGTTCCAGCGGCAGCGGCGCGACCCCATCCAGCTCCAGTGGCACCCCGTCGGCATCCAGCACCGAGCCGGCCGCCAGCGGTCCGCGTGGTGGCGGTGGCACGCTCCGGCTGCTTTGGTGGCAGGCGCCGACGATCATCAACTGCCATCTTTCGTCCGGTACCAAGGACTTCGACGCCGCGCGCGTCTGCCTCGAACCGCTCATTGAAGCGGACAAAGACGGGAATCTCATCCCGATTCTCGCTGCCGAGATCCCGTCGCTGGGCAACGGTGTGGCCGCAGACGGCACCAGCGTCACCTATAAGCTGCGTGACAATGTGAAGTGGCACGACGGACAGCCGTTCACGGCCGACGATGTCAAGTTCACCTACGAGTGGGTCTCGAACCCGGACACCGCTGCGACCACATCCGGGAACTACCTCTCGATCGACTCGGTCGAGGTGGTCGATCCGCACACGGTGACGATTCATTTCAAATCCCCGAACCCGGACTGGTTCACGCCGTTCCGCAGTGGTGAAGGCGTTATCATCCCCCAGCACATCATGAAAGACTTCATGGGTGCCCAGGCGCACAGCGCCCCGTTCAACCTGAAGCCGATCGGCACCGGCCCCTTCAAAGTCGACAGCTTCACACCGGGTGACAATGCGCAGTACTCGATCTTTGACGACTACTGGGATCCGGGCAAGCCGCACTTCGACGCCGTTGAAATGAAGGGTGGTGGCGATGCCACAAGCGCCTCGCGGGCCGTCATTCAAACCGGCGAAGTCGATTACGCCTGGAACATCCAGGTCGAGGAAGCCGTCCTCAAGCAGATTGAATCGGCCGGGGAACTCGGCAAGTTCATCACCTGGCCGGGCGGTGGCACCGAGAAGCTCCTGATGAATCGCTCCGATCCGGATACCGAGCAGGACGGTCAGAAGTCAAACAAGAACGTCCCGCACCCGCACTTCAAGGTGCTGGAAGTCCGCCAGGCCCTCAATATGTCCGTCGACCGTGACTCGATCGCCAATCAGCTGTATGGCCGTGGCGGTAAGGCGACGCCCTACGTTTGCAACAACGTCTCGAGGATCCTGCCACCAGACATCAAATACACCTACGATCTCGATCAGGCAGCGGCCCTGCTCGACAAAGCCGGGGCCAAGATGAATGGCAAGGTGCGGAACCTGAACGGCCGTGATCTGCACTGGGTCTATCAGACCTCGGTCAATGAGGTGCGTCAGAAGAACCAGGAGATCGTCAAGCAGTCGTTGAGCAAGATCGGTGTCGAGATCGAGATCAAGTCGATCGACGCCTCGGTCTACTTCTCGGGCGACCCGAGCAACGATCAGACGACCAACAAGTTCTACGCCGACCTCGAGATGTACACCAACAGCCCGTCCAGCCCCTTCCCGATCCTCTGGTTCCAGCGCTATCTGTCGACGCAGATCGCGCAGAAGGAGAACCAGTGGGCGCTGGACAACTACGCCCGCATCAACAGCCCAGAGTTCGACAAGCTGTATGACGAAGTGCAGCAGGAGATGGACCCGAAGAAATCGACAGATCTCTTCCAGCAGATCATGCATCTCGTCTGGGATCAGGTCTTCGAGCTCGGCCTCATCTCGCGCCAGAACGTCTCGGCGGTCAGCAATAAGCTGCAGGGACAGAAGACTGGCCCGTGGACATACGACACGTGGGATGTCCAGGATTGGTCGATGTCGAAGTAAGACCCGGCATCGCACGAACGCGATCCGATCGGGGCCGGCTTTCGCCGGCCCCGATTCGTTTTGTCCGATAAGCCACGTACAATGCAGGTATGAGCGACGTCTATACCAACCTACGTTGTGGCGACGTGCCACCAGCCGGCCTGCTTGAAGGCATCGACCTTTTCAACGCCGGTGAGTATTTCGAATGTCACGAAGTGCTCGAAGACATCTGGCGCGCCGAACCGGATCCTGTCCGTGCGCTCTACCAGGGGATCCTACAGATCGGCGTCGCCTTCCACCATCTACGCCGCGACAACTGGCGCGGCGCGGTGAAGCTCCTGACCGGCGGCAGCGAGAAAGTCAGCCGCTTCCTGCCGCGCTGTATGGGCGTCGAAACCGCACCGCTCCACGCCTCGGCGCTCGCCTGCCTGAGCCTTCTCCAATCGCTCGGTCCGGAGCGCGTCCGCGAGTTCGACTGGTCGCTCATCCCGACGATCGACGTGAACAGAGAGCGCTAGCTTACGCAGAGCTGCCCCCTGCGATCAGTCTGAACCGCGGTGAAGCATGCCTCTGCCCGCGCCCTCACTCACCCTTCAGGGAAACGAATGTGAGATTCCGCGCTGCGGCCACCGTTCCGTCATTCCGAGCTGCAGCGCGATGCGATCCGCTTCAGAGATCGGAAGAGCACACGTCTGAAC
>CALAGB010000079.1 GCA_937891245.1 uncultured Thermomicrobiales bacterium
TTCGGTCAGGTATTCGAGGTTGTCGCGCGTCTCGACCAGATCGACCTTGTTAATCGCGACGATCTGCGGCTTCGACGCCAGTTCGGGCGAGTACGCGGCCAACTCCTCATTGATCGCCCGAAAATCGTCGAGCGGATCACGCCCTTCGAGTCCACCCGAGCCATCGAGCAAGTGAATCACCAGCCGCGTGCGCTCGATATGACGCAGGAACTCGTGACCGAGTCCAATCCCTTCGGCGGCACCCTCGATCAAACCGGGAATATCGGCCATGACAAACGTCGGGCTGCCGGGACGGCCGATTTGCACGACACCGAGGCTTGGTTCGAGCGTCGTGAACGGGTAGTCGGCAACCTTCGGACGCGCGGCGCTGGAGGCCGCCAGCAACGTCGACTTGCCGGCATTCGGCAGGCCGACCAGGCCGACATCGGCGATCACCTTCAGTTCCAGGCGAATCCAACGTTCAACACCCGGCTCACCTTTTTCGGCGACGCGCGGCGCCTGCCGGGTCGAGGTCGCGAAATGCTGGTTGCCGAGACCACCCTGGCCGCCACGGACGACCAGGAACGTCTCGCCCGGTTCAACCAGATCGGCGATGATCTCATCCGTCTCGTCGTCCCGCACCACTGTTCCGGGCGGGACGTCGATATAGAGATCCTTCCCCTGGGCACCGGCTCGCTTGCCGTCGAGCCCATTGACGCCCGAATCCGCCCGAAAATGGAGCTTGTACTTGAAGGCGATCAGCGTATTGATTTGTGGGTCGACCCGCAAATAGACATGCCCGCCTCGGCCGCCGTCGCCGCCGTCCGGCCCGCCAAACGGCACATACTTTTCGCGCCGGAAGCTGACGGCCCCACTGCCGCCGTCCCCGGCTTTCAGATAGATCTTGGCGCGATCGTAAAACATGCGTGCGGCCCTCACCCGGGAGAAACGGCCCTCACTCCTCGCCACGCTCCCAGTACTGGAAGCGGGATCTTGAGGTGAACGTCTGTTCGTTCCCGGTTCGTTAAAGTAGTCAATTGTAAAGAGCGCGACCAACGTCGCGCGTATGCTCTCCTCTCCCAATTCCGGGAGAGGGGCCGCGGATGAGGACTGCTCACCCACCGCCGACCGTCAATTCTACTCGAGGAAGTCGCGAAGCTTCTTGCTGCGGGTGGGATGGCGCAGTTTGCGCAATGCTTTCGCCTCGATCTGACGAATACGCTCGCGCGTCACGCCGAACTCTTTGCCGACCTCTTCGAGCGTCCGGCTCCGGCCGTCGTCCAGACCGAAGCGCAGTTCGAGCACCCGTCGTTCGCGTTCGGAGAGCGAGTAGAGCACCGCTTCGACTTGCTCTTTGAGCACGACCAGCGAGGCGGCATCTGAGGGCGCCATCGCCTTGGAGTCCTCGATGAAGTCGCCGAGGTTGCTGTCCTCTTCCTCACCGATCGGCATTTCAAGCGAGACCGGTTCCTGCGAGATCTTCATGATGTCGCGGATCTTGTCGGACGACAAACCCATATCAAGGGCGATCTCTTCGGAGGTCGGCTCGCGTCCGAGTTCCTGCTGCAGACGGCGCGATGAGCGGATCAGCCGATTAATCGTTTCGACCATATGCACCGGAATACGGATCGTCCGCGCCTGGTCGGCGATAGCACGCGTAATCGCCTGACGAATCCACCAGGTGGCGTAAGTCGAGAATTTGAAGCCCTTATGGTACTGGAACTTCTCGACGGCCCGGATCAGCCCGAGATTCCCTTCCTGCACCAGATCGAGCATCGACATGCCGCGACCGACGTATTTCTTGGCGACGCTGACGACCAGGCGCAGGTTCGCCTCGGTCAGCTTCTTCCGGGCAATCTCGCCACGAACGGCGACCTCGCGCCACTTCCGATCGAGTTGCGCTTCGACGGCCACCAGCGTCGCCGCAAAGGCATCGTCGTCGAGCCAGGCATCGAGCGGCTGGATCGCCTCCTGCACCTCGGACGGCAACAGATCGAATTCAATCCGCTTCGAGCGAAGCGTTTCCTCGATCGAGTCGGTGCCGATACGAAAGCGCGCCGCGACGTCCTCGATCGCCTGTTCCGGAATGAGCGCCAGCGGCAGAACATCGGCCAGCACGCGCGATTTGTTCGGCGCCGGGCGATTCGGAAAGGCCACTTCGTAGAGCGCCCGGGCGATCGGGAACTCGGCCTTGAAGCGTTCGTAGATGACGCGGGCGACGAAGGCGGATGAGAGCGATGCTGGGTTTTCGTCGCAAAGTTCGCGGCGAATGCGCAGGAGATATTCACCGCGCTCCATCGCCTGGGCCAGCGCGACTTCCTGCACACCGGTCAGGAGCGGCACGCGACCGATCTCGCGCAGGTAGAGACGAACCGGATCATCCAGGCTGACACCGCTCAGGTCGACGTCGGAGACATGCGTCGTGAAGAGATCGATATCGTCCGCCGGCTTCGTCGCTTCAACCAGATCGGTTACTTCATCTGGTTCGATGACCGGTACGCTGATCTCGGCCAGCCGGAGAGTCACCAGATCGATCACCGCGATCGAGTTCTCGACATCACCGCTCTGGTTCACGATCTCCTCGACCGTGATGTAACCGCGGCTTCGACCGAGCTCGACCAGCTGATCGATTACGGTCAACAACGCTTCGGGTGGTTGTTCTTCGGACGCATCGTGAGGTCGTCCATTTCCGCCGTTGCCGGATGGATCCTCGGGAACACGATGCAGAACGTCATCGTCTACGGTGCGTCTCATCGACTCAGCCACGACGCGATCTCCCAGTGTGTCGAACTCCCATGCCCTGATGATTCGGCAGTGATACTATGCCCGTCCACCAAAAGCAAACACCTGAGCTACTCGTTCGTTGAACGAGCGATTGTTCCGACCTCGCGCGCCAGCAAATCATCGTACGTCTCACGCCGTTGAATGAGTCGTGCCGAGTCGCCGCTGATCATGACCACGGCCGGCTTCAGCGCGAGGTTGTAATTGCTGGCCATCGCCAGACAGTAGGCGCCGGCCGCTGGTATGGCGACGATATCACCCGGTTCCGGCGGCACGAGCGCCACATCACGCACCAGCACGTCACCCGATTCGCAGAACTTCCCGGCGATCGTGACGGTGGCGCGTTCGTCCGAGTCCCGGTTGGCGATCTCTGCCTCATATTTGGCGTCGTAGAGCGCCGGACGGATGTTGTCGGCCATGCCACCATCGACCGACACATAGCGCCTGACGCCCGGAATATCCTTGATAGCGCCGACCCGGTAGAGCGCCACGCCCGCCTGCCCGACGATCGTGCGACCCGGCTCGATCGTCAGCTGCGGCGGAGCCAAATCGTACCGCTCGGCACCTCGTCGCATCGCGTCCGACACCCTGGCGGCGAAGGTACCGATTTCCACCTCGGGGTCACTCTTCTGATACTGAATACCGAAGCCGCCACCGGGGCTGATTTGAACCGGCTTGACGTCGTAGCGCTCGTACATATCGGCGGCGAAGGCATACAGCGTGTCGATCGACGTCAGGAACGGTTCGATCTCGAAAATCTGCGAACCGATATGCGCGTGATAGCCACGCAACCGCAACCCGGGGATCTCCAGAATCCGCTCGACCGCCTGCCGCGCAAAACCCGGCTCGATCAGCAAGCCGAACTTGGAATCGACGATCGCCGTCTTCCGGTAGTCATGCGTATGAACGTCAATGTTCGGATTGACCCGGAGCAAGACATCGACTGTGCGATGCAGTTCGCTCGTCAGCGCTTCAAGCAGATCAAGTTCGTAGAAATTGTCGACGATGATCTCGCCGACGCCGAGTTCGAGCGCCAGACGCAACTCTTCGGGCGTCTTATTGTTGCCGTGCAGCACCACACGATCAAGCGGGAAGCCCGAACGATAAGCCATCATCAATTCGCCCGCCGAAACGACATCAAGTCCCAGTCCCTCATCGGCAATAATCGCCAACAATTCTGAACTGAGATATGCCTTGCCGGCGTAAGCGACGCGAGCGCCAGGATAGGCTGTCTGAAATGCCTCGCGATAGAGCGCGCACTGATTGCGGATCGTCTCCTCATGATAGACATATAGGGGTGTTCCGAATTCATCCGCGAGATCAGCAAGGGCGATACCACCGATCGTTAGTCGTCCGGCAGCATCGCGCGCCGTCGTGAGCGGCCAAAGCATCTCCTACCCCTTTACCTGCATCCGCGCTATTGGCTGAGAACACACACGAATCAAACTACAATCCGGTACGCCCGATTATACGCGCCGCACGGCCCTGTCATGTTGAATCCATCTCAAGTCATCCTGACCCGTGCCCCCCAAAACGTGCCAGCCTGAGCCGCAGCGAAGGATCTCTCCTCCGTCTCCCTCCTTAATTGTTGCCGGGGTCAGTCCAAAGAGGACCCGCGCGGCAACCACCCGCTACGTCC
The DNA here is from genome assembly GCA_937891245.1 of uncultured Thermomicrobiales bacterium. Taxonomy (GTDB): domain Bacteria; phylum Chloroflexota; class Chloroflexia; order Thermomicrobiales; family Thermomicrobiaceae; genus CALAGB01. Next base: position 4,400 of record CALAGB010000079.1, read on the forward strand.
CAGGATGACAGGGGGAGCCGTCGACTGTCGGAGCCCAGCTTGGCAGGCGCCGGAAGTCCGGTGTAAGCTTTCGGACGTGGATCATTTGATCGGGCACCGGCAAAGCCCACCTGACACGCTTCGGCAGCCGTCATTGATGACGGATCGTTGTGTTGCAGACGAGTCGGCGGCCGACCTCACGCGCGTTGAGAATCCACACCTCCTGTTGACGGAGTCAGTGTTGTGCTCCCCACTCCTGTGCAGAACCGAAACAGCATGAGTTCGCGCAGATCCTAGGTGGAGTCTGCCCGAACGAATCTGATGTTTGACCGGTGAAGCGCACAAGGAGTACGACGTGGCGAGCCCAACGATACTGACCGTTCAAGACCTACAAAAATCATTCGGTGTCGAACAGATCTTCAGTGGCGTGACCTTCCAGGTTCTGGAGAAGGAACGCGTTGCGCTGGTCGGTGCCAACGGCGCCGGTAAGAGTACGCTGCTCAAGATCCTGGCCGGTCTCGATTCCGCCGACGGCGGGTCGATTCTCGAGCAGAACGGACTGCGCACTGCCTATCAGGCGCAGGAAGCAGCCTTCCCGCAGACGGCGACCGTCTGGGAGGCGGCGCTCGATGCCTTCGAGAGCGCCAGGCAGGCGGAAGCCGAGATCAAGACGCTGGAAGAGCAGATGGGCAACGCCGACGGCGCCGAGCTTGATGCGCTTTTCGAGCGTTACGCCGAACTGACGTCGCACTTCGAGCTAAGCGGCGGCTACGAAATGGAGCATCGCACCGAGCAGGTGCTGGCCGGCCTCGGCTTTTCCGAGGAGGACTACACCATTCAGGTGAGCCGGCTGAGCGGCGGACAGAAGACGCGGCTGGCGTTGGCGCATGTACTGCTCGAAGATCCCGATCTGCTGATGCTCGACGAGCCGACCAATCATCTCGATCTGGCGGCGCTCGAATGGCTCGAGAACTTCCTGCGCAACTGGAATCGCACCTTCATCGTCGTCTCGCACGATCGCTATTTCCTCGATCGCGTGACGACGCGGACGCTCGATCTCAGCTTCGGCACACTTGAAGATTACGCCGGCGGGTATTCGCGTTACCTCGTGTTGCGCGAGGAGCGCATGGCGCGCCGCATGCAGGAGTACGAAGAGCAACAGGAGTTCATTCAGCGGACCGAAGAGTTCATCCGGCGCTATAAAGCCGGCCAGCGCTCGCGAGAGGCACGCGGCCGGGAGACGCGCCTGGCCCGGCTGGAACGGCTCGAACGCCCGAAGGAGCATGAACCGTTGCGACTCCGCCTCGGCGGGGCAGTCCGCAGCGGGCGAATGGTGCTGCGCACGACGCCGCTGCGAGTCGGCTACCAGAACGGCGAGGGCAACGCACCGACCGAACTGTTCAGCACGTCGGAACTTCAGATCGAACGTGGCGATCGCGTGGCACTCATGGGACCGAACGGTATCGGCAAAACGAGCCTGCTCCGCACGATTACCGGCGAGATCAAGCCGCTCAAAGGGCGTATCGAGTTCGGCGTAAACGTCAAGCCGGCCTACTATCAGCAGGGCCACGAAGGGCTCGATCTGAACGAAACGGCGCTCTCGACGATCCTCAAGGCGCAGGCGATGACGGAGGAAGGCGCGCGTTCGCTGTTGGGACGCTTCCTCTTCAGCGGTGACGACGCGTTCAAGCCGGTTTCGGCATTAAGCGGTGGTGAGCGCAGCCGCCTGGCGCTCGCCAGGCTGACGCTGGAACAGGCGAACCTGCTTATTCTCGACGAGCCGACGAACCATCTCGATATCTCGTCGCGCGAGGCGCTCGAATCGGTACTGGACGACTATGAGGGCACGATCCTCTTCGTGTCGCACGACCGCTATCTGGTCGATCGCATTGCCAACCGCGTCTGGATGGTCGAGGATGGCAACGTGCAGGAATTCCTCGGCAACTACGGCGACTACCTGCGAGCGCGTGATCGTGCCGGTGCGGCCCAGGCGCGAGCGGCCGCACCCGCCGAGCCGCTGCCTGCCGCGACCCCGGAACGTCGAGGCGAGCGTTCGCGCGCCGGTGATGCCGAGCAGAAGCGCTTGCGCCAGGATCTGTCTTCGGCCGAAAAGCTGGTCAGCCGGCTGGAGCAGAAGCTGAACCAGTTGAGCGACGATCTGGCGCTGGCGACGATCGATCAGAACGTTGAGCGGATCGCCGCGCTGGGTGAACAGTACGAAGTGGTGCAACAAGAACTGGAGCAGGCGTACGCGCGCTGGGAGACGTTGGGCGATCAACTCTCGCAAACGATGGAGGCGGTCAACTCGTGAGTGATGCACGACCATATGTCATCGGACTGACCGGCAACATCGCCTGCGGCAAATCGCTGGTCTTGAAGACGCTGCGCGAACTCGGCGCCGAAACGTTCGATGCCGATCTGGTCGCCCACGAGGTGATGCGCCACGGCACTCCCGCCTGGCAGGCGATCGTCACGCGCTTCGGCGAGGGAGTCATCGGCCAGGATGGCGAGATTAACCGGCGCGCGTTGGGGGCGATCGTCTTCGCCGATCCGGCAGCACTCGAAGCGCTCGACCGGATCGTCCATCCTGCGACCGTCGCCGCGATTCGCAAATGCGTCGGCGGCCTCACCGGTGGCGTGGCCGTTATCGATGCTATCAAGCTGTTCGAGGCAGGGCTAAACGCGGATTGCGACGAAATTTGGGTGGTCGATTGCAGTCGTGAGCAGCAGATCGAGCGCTTGATGAGCCGGAATAATCTGTCGCGTGCCGCAGCCATCGAGCGGATCGACGCCCAGCCGCCGCAGTCAGAAAAGCGCGCCCGCGCCGACCACGTCATCGATAACAGTGGTGCGCCCGAGGACACGGTCGCAGCCGTCCACGCCCTCTGGAACACCATACTTGCTCGCATCCAGCCCTCTGTGTAAGATCGCGACAACAGCACGGACAACTGGCATCGGTCGGTTACAATGAAGAAACGGACCGCGCCGATCTTCGACCGGGCGGTTTGGGCGTACCTATCGGTTGCATCCGCGTTCCGACCGGCGTGGATGCCGGAGCAACTTCCCCACCTCGCGGAAAGAGACACATCGATTGGAAGCGTCCTTCAAGCTCGGGCGGATCAAGGGAATCGAAATCGGGATCCACTACTCCTGGCTCTTTATCTTCGCCCTGCTGACCTATTCGCTCGCCGTCAGCTTTTTTCCGAGCATCTACGGCGACTGGTCAACCGCCCAGTACTGGATCATCGCGGCCATCGCCAGCCTGCTCCTCTTCGCCTCGGTTGTCGCCCACGAACTTGGGCATTCGTTCACCGCGATCGCCAAGGGGATTCCGGTTCATAACATCACGCTCTTCATCTTTGGCGGCGTCGCCAGCCTTAGTCAGGAGATCAAGGAAGCCAAAACGGAGTTCCTGGTCGCGATCGCCGGTCCGGCCGTCTCGCTCTTGATCGCGGTCGTGTCGGCCGGCGGCATGTACCTGTTACGCGGTGTCAGTGAGCAACTTTCGGCGATCTTCGAATATCTGGCGCTGGCGAACGGCATCCTCGTCGTCTTCAATCTCATCCCTGGCTTCCCACTCGATGGAGGGCGCGTCTTTCGCTCGATCGTCTGGGGCGCCACCCACAGCATGGAGCGCGCGACGCGCATCGCGACGAGGCTTGGCGTCATCATCGGCTACCTCTTCATCATCGGCGGCGTTTTCGTCATTTTCTCCGGTGATGTCATCTCGGGTATCTGGTTCGGGGCGATCGGCTGGTTCTTGCAGAACGCCGCCGAGCAATCGATGCAGCAGTTCCGGATGCAGAATACGGTACAGGGTGTGCTTGTCGGTTCGCTCATGATGCGCAATCCGCCGGTCGTTGATCCGGGCATATCGCTCGATCAACTCGTCCAGCAGTATTTCATCGGCCAGAATCTGCGCGGCGTGCCGGTCGTACAGCAAGGCGTCCTGCTCGGCATCATCACGCTGACTGACATGCGCGGGACGCCGCAATCAGACTGGCCGTCGCTGCGCGTGGCTGACCGCATGACCCCGCGCTATCGGCTCATCACCGTCACGCCTGAGACACCGATCGAGGTGGCGATGCAGTCGATGTCGGAGCACGATATCCACCAGATTCCGGTCGTGGCGAATGGCGTTCTGATCGGCCTCCTGACGCGCAGCACGATCATCCGCTACTTGCAACTGGGCGAACGCGCACCGGCAGACGTGAAGGTCTGATTTCAATCGTCGATCGCGGGCGCAAGCAACGGAGGTGGAGGCGGCACCTCGCGAACCTGGAGCGCTTCTCGGGGGATGAAGGCGACGAGCGCGATCGCCACGAACATCAGAAGCGAGATGATCATCATCGCGTCGGGCGTCCCAATGCGATCGGCGAGTGAGCCGGTGAGTGGGGCGCCTATACCGGCGGCCACAAAGCTCAAACCGAGCACGAAGCCGGAGGCCATGCCAACGCGGCCAGGCAGCAGCCGCTGCGCCATCACCAGCGTTACCGACGACGGCCCATCGCAGATGAAGCCGTAGAGCGGCCCAAGAAGAAATCCACCATAACCCGGATTGAGCATAAAGACGGCGAGTGCCGGCACGGCCAGTGCCATTTCGATGATGAGCACGCGGCGCTGCCCGAACCGATCGGCCAGCAGACCGCCACAGACGGTGCCGAATGCCGAGCCGATGATGATCGCGGACGTCAGCGCGCCGTAGAAGGCGACGCTATACCCCATGTCGCGGTACCAGAGCGGCACGAACGTGATGACCGAGAGCGAGACCATGTTGCGCAGCATCGAAACGCCCATCACTGGCGCCAGTGGTCGCCAGCGGATACTCGGCTGCTTCGATTGCTCGCCGCGACGGACTTCAGGCAGGCCAAGCCCAAAACGCTTGAACGACTGATAGATCAGCCAGGCAGCAACGATTCCAAACGGCACCAGCGCCACCGACCCTTGACGCCCGAACAGCCCAAAAATGACTGCGCCCAGGACCGGTCCGAGCGCATAGCCGGACGACCCGCCGAAGGTGTAGAGCGACATCGCTGTGTTCTTTTGCATATCTCCGGTGACGGATGCGGCATTAGACGCCCCAAGCGGATGGTAGGCACCGGAGCCGAGCCCGGCCATGGCTGCCGAAATAGCCAGAATCGTCACGCTTGGCGAAAAACCGACGATGCCGAACATCACCGATGCCCAGACGATGCTGGCCGGGGCGAGATAGCGACTCCCGAAGCGATCGGCGGCCAGGCCGAAGAACGGCTGAGAGAGGGATGAAGCACCGGTGAAGCAGAGGGCGATCCAACCAACATCGGCCAGGCTCAGCCCGAAGGCGGTGGCCATCAGCGGATAAAGAACCGGCAGCAGCCCACCGAACGTATCGACGGTGAAGTGTCCGAGCATAAACGTCAAGAGCGCCCGGTTACGCACCATCTGCCTGAACATTGTTTGTCCCCCGATTACCCACGCACCCACTCGGTGCAAATCGGATCATAACAGAGCGAAGCTACCCGGCCAGCCATCCGGACATGCGCCGATCGGACTAAATAAAACGCCGCCTATGCTATACTTCCGACGGCATTTCTTGCCGTCGCACTACCCACTCTGTCCACCAATTTGCATGTCAAGGTCAGGGGATACCCATTGATTGAGAATATCGAACAGACCGTCACCAGCAGCCTCGAGCGCCTCGACCGGATTGGGGTGCGTCTTTGACCTCCCTGCGAAAGAGCAGGAAATTCAGGAGATCGAGCTAGCCAGCTCCGATCCCGACTTCTGGAATGATCAGGATCACGCACAACGCACCATGCAACGGCTCGGCACGCTCAAGACGCAGGTCGATGGCTGGCATGCGCTCCACAAACAGGCCGCTGATCTGAGCGAACTCGTCGAACTGGCGCAGGACGACGAGGCGTTGCGGGCGGAAATCAGCGCCGAAACCGAGCAGCTCGTCCATCATCTTGGACAGCTTGAATTGACGCTGCTCCTGACCGGCCCATTCGATGATCAGAACGCTCTGCTGGCGGTGCATGCCGGCACCGGTGGCGTCGACGCCCAGGATTGGGCCGACATGCTGCTGCGCATGTATTTGCGTTGGGCCTCGAACGCCGGGTTCCAGTCATCCATCCTCGATCTGGCCGAAGGTGAAGAAGCGGGGATCAAGAGCGCAACGATCGAAATTCGCGGTCCGAACGCGTACGGTTACGTCAAGGGCGAGGCTGGTACGCACCGGCTCGTGCGCCTCTCGCCGTTCGATACCGCTCATCGGCGCCACACCGCCTTCGCGCTCGTTGAGGTGCTGCCGGAGGTCGAAGACAACGACGAGATCCGTATCGATGACGACGATCTGCGCATCGACACCTACCGGTCATCGGGCGCCGGTGGCCAGCACGTGAACAAGACGAGCTCGGCTGTGCGCATTACACACCTGCCCACCGGTATCGTCGTCACCTGTCAGAACGAGCGCTCGCAGCTGCAGAATCGCGAATCGGCGATGAAGATCTTGCGCGCCCGCCTGACCGAACTCGCGATTCGCGAACGGGAGGAAGAGCAGTCGAAACTGAAGGGCGAGCACGTCGCGGCCGGCTGGGGCAACCGTATCCGCTCCTACGTCTTGCACCCCTACACGATGGTGACGGACCACCGCACCGAGTACAGCACCGGCAACATTCAGGCAGTGCTCTCGGGCGAAATCGATCCGTTCATCGAGGCATATCTGCACCAGCAGCTCGGCGAGGACAATGAGGGCTAGCCGCCGGACGCTCGTCCGGCTGGCGCCGCTCTTATTTTTGATCGCGCTCAGCTTCGGGGTATTTGCCCCGGCCAAGGCTGCCACCGCGACCGGCCTCCAGGTGCAGACTGACAGCGCCAAGGTCGACTTCCCGCGGTCGCTCGTCTTCCACCTGGTCGCTGATGTCGACCAGCCGATCGTATCGGTCGAGACCTGGTATCACCCCGCCTATTCTCCGGTTACGTCCGTCGTTCGCGCCGATTTTTCCGCTGGCGCGCACGTCGATGTGACCAATACGGTCGATATGCAACTCAACTACCTGCCGCCCGGCGTCGACGTTCTGTATCGCTGGCGCCTGACCCTGCGCGACGGCAGCGTGCTCGAAACACCGGAACAGACGGTGCTCTACATGGACACGCGCTACCAGTGGCAAACGAAGACCAAGGGCGCGGTCACCGTCTATTACTTTGCCGGCGACGATCAGATCGGCCAGGCGGCGCTCGATCAGACGGTCAAGGCGATCAACAATATGAAGCAGACCTTCAAGCTGACCGCCGACGAGCCAGTGCGCGTGGTGATCTATAGTAGTACACGCGACTTCGCGAGCGCCTTGCCACCGAACAGCGCCGAGTGGATCGGCGGCTTTACCCAGCCCGATTTACATCTCGTGGTGACTGGGGTCGACAAGAATAACGACCCGATGTCCGAAATCGAGCGCATCCTGAGCCACGAGGCGGTCCACCTCATCATGCACCAGGCGACTGAAAATCCGTTCAATGAGCCGCCGCCGTGGCTGGACGAAGGGCTGGCGACCTACTACCAGGCGATCGCCGATCCGCGCTTTGGCCCGGTTCTGCAAAACGCGATCAAAAGCGGCACGCTGATTCCGATCAAGGCGCTCAATTCGACCTTCCCGGATGATCCGAATCAGGCGTTGCAATCCTATGCCGAAAGCCAAAGCATCGTTAACTTCATCCTCAAGTCGAAGGGCAACGACGGCATGAGCGCCCTGCTTAAGGCGTACCAGGGCGGCGTCTCGAATGAACAAGCGGTTCAAACGGCGTTCGGCGAATCGATCGATCAACTCGACGCCGCATGGAAGAAATCGCTCAACTATCCCGGTGATCGGGGGATCAGCGCCTCGGTCGATAACCGGGACGGCTCCGGCGGCTCGCCGAACGATTCGACCGGACCGCTCACCACACCCGCGCTCCTCGGCATCGCGGCGCTCCTCGCACTTGGGGGCGGACTCTACTACACTCGTCGCGCCCGCAGGTTAGGCGGCGACAACCCGACGCTCTGATCCAGACGACCCGCACGCATGTGCCCCGAATCGCCCATACGAGGCAACGTCCACGTGGTCGTGGCACCTTTGATGGAGCCCCGGCGAGGAGCTGAATGTGAGCTATTCGTACGCGGCAAGGAACATGAATCAGAGTGCTCAACCTTGACACGAGCGGTATCAACCTGCTATTCTAATACGACGTTAGCACTCTCGCGGTGCGAGTGCTAAAAGGGGTAAACGGATGCTCCAGGAACTGAACGAACGACAACAGACCATCCTTAAATACATCATTCAGGAATATATTCGGACTGGCCGTGCGGTTGGCTCGAAGACGCTGATCGACCGTTACCGAATCGGCGTGAGTCCGGCGACTGTGCGGAATGAGATGGGCGAGCTCGAAGAGCGCGCCTACTTGCAGCATCCACATACATCCGCCGGCCGCGTGCCGACCGATCGTGGCTATCGCTATTACGTCGAGCACCTCCTGGATGACTTGCGGCTGCCGCCGGCCGAAGAGCTGCGCATTCGCCATCAGTTTGGGCAGGTGGAGTCGCAGATCGAGACCTGGGCCAAGCTCGCCGCGTCGATCATGGCGGACGTCAGCGGCAATCTGGCCCTGGTAACGCCGCCGCGGAGCACCGTCGAGCGTCTACGTCATGTCGAGATGATCAGCCTGCGCGATCAGGTCGTGCTGCTGATTGTCGTGACGCAGTCCGGCGGCGTACAGGAACTGATCTTGACGACGGACGCGACGATCGAGCAGGAAGACCTCAGCACGCTCAGTCGAAAGCTCAATGCCGAGCTGAACAACAAGAGCGCGCGCGCCATCGCTGCCGTGCAATCCGTTGAGGACGACTTCGAGTCAACCGTACGAACGCGCCTCGCCGAGGCACTGAATCTGACCAAGCGACAGGGGCAGAGCCAGGTCTTTTCCGAAGGACTGGATCGCGCGTTGCAGCAACCGGAGTTCTCCCAGAGCCTCTTCGCCCTTCGCCTGCTGGAGCTGCTACGTGGTGGCGCGATTCTCGCGGCCCTCTCTCCGCAGATGGACTTCGAAGACGACGTTCAAGTCTTTATCGGGACAGAGAACTGGTCTGAAGAGTTGCATCAGTTCGGGGTCGTCGTTTCCACCTACGGTATTCCGACGACGCTGACCGGCCTCGTCGGGGTGCTTGGGCCGACGCGCATGGCCTATGGCCGCTCGATTTCGACCGTGCGCTACGTGGCGCAACTGTTGAGTGACCTGCTCGAAACGGTGTACGCGACGGAACAGGACGACGTCTACTGGCAGCAGCCATCGTGAGGATAGCCGCACCATGGATATGCACGATCAGAACAGAAATACCGATCAACATGCCGAGGCCCCGCGAGAGCAGGTTCTCGACGCGAACGGCGACGAAGCGGAGGCGATGAATGACACGGAGGAACCCGAAATCGTAGAAACGAACCTGGCCGACGAGTTGGAGATGGAACGAAACCGCTCGGCCGAATATCTCGATCAAGCACAGCGCACCCGCGCCGAGCTGATCAACTATCGACGGCGCATGGAGCAGGAGATGCAGGTCACGCGGCGCTATGCGGCGGAGCACATCATTGCCCGCCTGCTGCCGGTGATCGACGATTTCCACCGCGCCATCAACGCCGTGCCCGCGAGCGATCGCGAAAATCCCTGGGTACAGGGAATGCTCCTGATCGAACGGAAGATGTGGTCGGTCCTCGAATCGGAAGGTGTCAAACCGATCGAAGCCGTCGGCAAGCCGTTTGACCCGAGCATTCACGAGGCCGTGAGCGTCGAAAGCGATGGCGGCGACATCGTGGTCGAGGAGTTCCAACGCGGCTATATGCTCCACGATCGCCTCATCCGACCGGCGATGGTCAAGGTGGGCCAGGGTAAGACTAACAATCCGGAGATGAACGCCTAATACCGGACACGAAACGTAACGCATTCATAATGCTGGAAGGACACCTACATGGGAAGAACGATTGGTATCGACCTCGGAACCACGAATTCGGTGATGGCGGTCATCGAAGGCGGTGAGCCGACGGTGATACCGAACGCCGAAGGTGAGCGGCTGACGCCATCTGTCGTCGCCTTCACCAACAACGGCGAACGGCTCGCCGGTCGCTTTGCCAAACGCCAGGCGATCACAAACGCGAAGAACACGATCTTTTCGGTCAAGCGCTTCATGGGCCGTCGCTTCGACGATCCGGCGGTGCAGCGCGATCTCAAGCTCGTGCCGTACGAAGCACGCAAGGCGCAGAACGACGGCGTCGAGATCAAGCTCGGCGACCGCTGGTACAGCCCGCCGGAAATTTCGGCGATGATTCTGCAGAAGCTGAAGGCCGACGCCGAAGCGTACCTCGGTGAATCGGTCGACAAAGCAGTCATCACGGTGCCGGCTTACTTCGACGACAGCCAGCGCAACGCCACCAAGGACGCAGGCCGCATCGCCGGACTGGAGGTGCTGCGCATTATCAACGAGCCGACCGCTTCGGCGCTCGCCTACGGTCTTGAGAAAAAGGGTGACGAGCAGATCGCGGTCTACGACCTCGGCGGCGGCACGTACGACATCTCGATCCTCGATCTCTCCGAAGGCGTCTTCCAGGTGCTCGCCACCAATGGCGACACGCACCTCGGTGGCGACGACTTCGACCAGCGGATCATCGACTGGCTCGCTGATGAGTTCAAGCGCGCCGAAGGGATCGACCTGCGCAGCGACCGCATGGCGCTCCAGCGACTGAAGGAAGCGGCTGAGAAGGCCAAGGTCGAGCTATCGAGCACGCAGGAGACGGAGATCAACCTTCCGTTCATCACCGCCGACGCCAGCGGCCCGAAGCATATGAACATTACGCTCACCCGCTCCAAGCTGGAGCAGCTGGTTAGCGACCTGATCGAGGGCACCGTGCCGCCGATGGATTCGGCGTTGAAGGACGCGGACCTGACCAAAGACAAGATCAACGAGATGCTGCTCGTCGGCGGTCAGACGCGTATGCCGGCCGTGCAGAAGAAGGTTGCCGATTTCTTCGGCAAGGAGCCGCATAAGGGGCTGAACCCCGATGAGGTCGTGGCGATCGGTGCCGCGATTCAGGCGGGCGTGCTCGGCGGCGAAGTCAAGGATGTCCTGCTCCTCGACGTCACACCGCTGACGCTCTCGATTGAGACGCTCGGTGGCGTCGCGACGCCGCTGATCGAGCGCAACACGACGATTCCGACGCGCAAGAGCCAGATCTTCACGACCGCGTCCGATACGCAAACGCAGGTTGAGATCAACGTCGTGCAGGGCGAGCGCCCGATGGCGACCGACAACAAGAGCCTCGGCCGCTTCGTGCTCGATGGTATTCCGCCCGCACCGCGTGGTGTGCCGAAGATCGAAGTGACTTTCGACATCGACGCCAACGGCATCCTGAGCGTTACGGCGCGTGATCAGGCGACCGGCCGTGAGCAGAAGATCACGATCACGGCGTCGAGCGGCCTGACCGAGGACGAGATCCAGCGGATGGTCAAGGAAGCCGAAGCGCACTCGGCCGACGACAAGGCGCGCCGCGAGGCGATCGAGCTACGCAACCAGGCGGAGTCGATGGCCTACCAGGCGGATCGAACACTCTCGGACTACGGCGACAAGATCCCAGCCGAACTGAAGGCCGAATTGGAAACGAAGATCGCCGCGGTCCGCGACATCCTCGAGAACGATCGCGAGAATGTCGAGCGGTTGAAGCCGGCCTACGAAGAGATGACGACCACACTCTCACGTGTCGGTGCCAGCATGTACGAGCAGACGCCAAACGCTGAAGGTGGGCCGGAAGCGGAAGAGGCGGCACCCGAAGATGAGGCAACCGTCGAAGGCGAATTCCGCGAAGTCCACAACGAGGGCTAACCCCTCACCAACCGAAAAAACAAGATTCGGCCGGCTCAATTGAGCCGGCCGAATCTTGTTGTCCTCAACGATATGAGATCTCTCGATCCAGGCGATCCAATGAGCCGACCATACGCTGATCGACGTTAGGCCTGCTTCAGGATCTCCAGGTTGGAAAGCGGCACCACCCGCTGGGTGTGATTGGGTAGCTCGACTTCCACGAAAGAACCTGGTCGGCCATTCGCTTGCTGGCGCCTGAACACCTCACCGCGACAGGTGACGACCGTGCTGAGGTGCTGTGGATCGATCAGACGGGCGACGATTCCGTCTATCGGGGCGAGCGCTTTGGCTGCTTCCGCGAGTGCCGCACCGGCCGAACTGAAACAAAGTAACGGATACGCCGGGAACGGCCGCTCGCGACCGGGAATAAGGACGCTTGCCGTCTGGCCGTCGCGTTCGCTGATGAAGCTGAAGATCGGCGCCGCCATCGGTTTCCGACCAAAGCCTTCCGTCACGAAGATGGTGAAACCCGCCTGATCGAGTTCCGGTGCCAGCGGACCGTTCGTCGCAAGTGATTGCCAGTAGACGCGGGCTGGCGGTTCAG
>CALAGB010000080.1 GCA_937891245.1 uncultured Thermomicrobiales bacterium
TCACGGAGCGCGAGCGCGAAATCCTCGACCTGATGGCGGCCGGTCGTGCCAACGGCCAGATCGCCCGCCAGCTCGATCTCAGTCCCAAGACCGTCGCCAACTACGCCTCGACCATCTTCGCGAAACTCCAGGTGACCGACCGCGCTGAAGCGATCATCCGCGCCCGCGAAGCTGGATTCGGACGGCGCTGAGCGGACGGGCGGGCGAAGCCGACGCTCGGGGCCACAATCGTTTCGTCGGCGTCGGTTCGGCGCCGCCATCGTTCCCGATCACTATGACCGTTGCCTCGTGACGGCCGCGTGTCGACGCGCCAGTAGGACGACGTCCGCCGTTCGGTCAAACGCTGAGCGTGCTACACTCACCTCCATCGTTGGCTCGTTTTTTCCCATGACCCGCGCGCGCCCATCGCGTCGCCGGGCGGAGTTCCGTTTGGATCGCCCACCGAATATCGTCATCCGTAACTATGGACAGTATTACGATGTGCAAACGCCGGTGGGCGTGCTGCGCTGTACGGCGCGGGCGACCGTGAAGCGCGAGCGGCGCGGCACGACACCGGTCGCGGTTGGTGATCGGGTGCAGGTGCTGGCGACTTCACAGGGCGAAGGAGTTATCGAGAAAGTCTGGCCCCGCGAGCGGGCGCTCTCGCGGCTGGCGCGTGGCACCGACGACGTCGAGCAGGTGATCCTGGCCAATACCGATCAGCTGATCGTCGTCTTCGCCGTGGCCCAGCCGGAGCCGCATCCGCGCATGCTCGATCGCTTCCTGATCATCGCCGAGGCGCGCGGTATCCGGGGCGCTGTCTGCGCCAACAAGATCGATCTCGACCCGAGCGGCGAGCTGCGGCAACGCTTCGCGCCCTATCGGGCGGCCGGTTATCCGGTCTTTGAAACGAGCGTACGTACGCAGCAAGGTGTCAACGAGATCAAGGCGTTCTTGCACGGTAAGGTGACGGCCTTCGCCGGCCCATCGGGCGTCGGCAAGTCAAGCCTGATCAACGCGTTGGTTCCCGATCTGGACGAGCGCACCGGCGCCATCAGCGATGCGACTGGCAAGGGCCGGCATACGACAACCTGGACGACGCTGATGCCGCTCGGTGACGATACCTACATCGCCGATACACCGGGCATCCGCCAGCTTGGCTTCTGGGGCATAGATTTCAGCCAGCTCGACCATTATTTCCCGGAGTTTCGCCCTTATCTAGACAAGTGCTACTATAGCGATTGCACCCATTTGGACGAGCCGGAATGCGCGGTGCGGGCGGCGGTTATGGCGGGTGCGATCGACGCCGGTCGCTACGAGAGCTATCGTGCGCTGCGCGAGCCGTTGCTGGAACCATAGCGCGATGGACGCGAGAAGGTGCGTACGTACGCAGGGAAGGTAGAAGGAAGTCAATGGCTGATGAGATTCAGGGCATTCGCGAGGGACTGCAGCAGATCATGACCGATCAGTTCAACACGCTGCGCGAGACGCTCGATGGCCTCGACGCGGATGCCGTTAACTGGTCGCCGGGGCCGGAGATGAACTCGATCGCGGTGCTCTATACCCACCTGCTTGGCGCCGAGAACTCGATGACGGCAACGGTCGCCGGTGAATCGTTCGAGCGCGACCGCGACGCCGAATTCCGCGTGACGCAAGACCCGGCCTCGCTCTTGAAGCTGGTCAACACCGTCGAGTCGAACGTCATGTCGCGTATCGACAAGCTGACGCTCGAAGCGCTGGCGACGAAGCACTCGCCGGCCGGCGACCGGCTTGGCCGCAACAACCTCGGCAGCTGGTGGATCTTCCACGCAGTCGAGCATAGCCGCGAGCACATCGGCCAGGCGCTCCTCACCCGCCAGCTTTACGAGCAGCGTGGCTAACGACCACCCCCGGCAGCCGGAGGGTCGGGTTGCTATTGATCCTCCGGCCACCGTCACCGTCCCATCACCCGACTCCTCAGAACGCCTCTGGCTGCCGGTCCTCCTCGGCATCCTCTGCAGGGTTGTGCTCGTCGCCACGCTATTTGGGCTCACGCTGCTGGCGATCTGATGGCGGGGTAACGGAGCGCGGCCGCGGCGAGCGAGAAGCGATGTGTTGCCAAACCTTCGCCCGGAGAATTGAGCACGTGCCCCGAAACGGGTCGTCGTCGGAGTTCCGCCGGGGTGGAGCGGTCCGGCGTGCCGATTGACCGCTTCGCGCCTGCGGCCCGCCCAGGGGAGCCGGGTCGTGGACCCCGAACGGGGCGTCGTCCCGACCCCGCCCCTTCAGTGGGCTTCGTCGTTGGAGCCCGGGCATTTATCCCCGGGCGGGGCCGAGGCGACGCTCCGTTCGTGGTCCCACGATCCGTTCCCCCGGGAGCGCCGCGGGTGCGAAGCGGCCGATCGGCTCGCCACACTGCTCCCCTGGGCGTCCGACGAGAAGGGGCGAATCGGCCCGCCGGACCGCTCCACCCCGGCGGGCCTCCGGTGAGTTGTCCTTCATCGGCACGCCACATCCGTCTCCTTCGCGAGCGTCCGGCGCTGACGCGTCCCAGGCGACGTACTCAATTCTCTGGGCGACGGTCCTGGATTCCCTCGGGCGGTTGATGCGTGCCGTTCAGGTGGCGCTCGACCGGCGTTGGCCGGTGTCTTCCAAAAATTGGATGCCCGACATTGGCCGTTGAAGAATTGGTTAACATCCGGTTAATGAGCGCTATCTGGTGTCGTTTGGGCTGGTGGGGTTGCGTTCGTTGCTTGAGGGGGATGAGCGATGGAGTCGTTGAAGGAGAAGCTGAGCTTCGAGTGGAATGCTCGGCTGGTGGCGATTACCGGCGTGATGATCGCAGTCGTCTTCGTGATGACCTATGCGACCAAGATTCCGGTCGGATTCGGCGGCTATATCCACTTGGGTGACACCATGGTCTACGCCGCCAGCTTCCTTTTTGGACCGCTGGTTGGGGTGATCGCGGCGGCCTTTGGCACCTCGATCTCGGACCTGGCGGCCGGCTACGGCAATTACGCACCGGGCACCTTCATCATTCATGGTTTGCAGGGCCTGGTCGCCGGGCTGATCGCCTGGCGCGGCGGGCTGAACCGGATGATCGCAGCCGGTATCGCCGGCGGGGCCATCGTGGTCGTCGGCTATTTCATCTATGAGTCGGCGATTCTGCAGATCGGTGTCGGCGCGGCCTGGACGAATGCCGGACTGAACGTCGTGCAGGTGGCGAGCGGCGCGATCATCGGCATCCCGTTGGTGCTGGCGATCCGCAAGGCGTACCCGCCGATCAACAACTGGGCCTACAACCGCAGCTGGACCGAAGAGCCGAGCAAGCCGACCCGCGCCTGAGTTCGACCTGATCGATGCGCCCGCGCCCGACGGCTCCGGCTGCCGGGCGCGCGTCATGTCGACCGTTCTTGCCAGCCTGCCATGTCGTCGGGTAGGCTCCGAGCGTGGAGCCAGCAGGTGGGGCTGGAACGGAGAGCGCCGCGTGAACCAGGCGAATGACGAGGCCGGTTGCCTGATCAGCATTCGCGATTTTGTCTATCGCTACGCACCGGTGACTGAGGGTGAGGCGCCGGTGACGGCGCTCGACGGTATCTCGTTGGAAATCGCGGCGGGCGAATTCCTCGGCATCACCGGCACGACCGGCAGCGGCAAGAGCACGCTCTGCCTGGCGCTGAACGGACTTGTGCCACAGGCGACCGGCGGCTCAATCGGCGGCGATGTGCTGATCGGCGACTGGAACACGAAACGGGTCAAGGTGCCGGAGCTGGCGACACGGGTGGGACTCGTCTTTCAAGATCCCGAGAGCAATCTGGTTGGCTTGAGCGTTGAGGATGAGATTGCCTTCGGGCCGGAAAACCTCGGCGTGCCGCCGTCCGAGATCGCCGAGCGCATCGACTGGGCGCTGGCGCTGGTCGGCATGTCGAACGAACGGCAGCGCTCGGCCAACCAGCTTTCGGGCGGTCAGAAGCAGCGCGTGGCGATCGCGGCGGTGCTCGCCATGCGGCCAGAAGTGCTGGTGCTCGACGAGCCGACGGCGCAGCTCGATCCGCTCGGCAAGGTTGAGGTCGCTGCGGCCATCGAGGCCATGCGCCGGGAGTTCGGTTCGCGTCTGACGGTCGTGATGGTGGAGCAGGATGCCGAACTGCTGGCGCAATTCGCCGATCGCGTCGTCGTGCTCGATGCCGGGGGGATCGTCATGCAGGGGACGCCGCACGCGATCTTTGCCCGTGTGGCGGAACTTGAGCGGCTCGGTGTTGCCGTGCCACAGCTGGCCGAGGTGGCTCAGCGGCTGAACAGCGAGCTTGGCACCGACTTCGATTTCCTGACGCACGACGAGGCGCTGCGCGCGTTGCGGCCGCACCTGCGAAGCGCGCTCGATGACTGACACGCCTTTGATCGAGATCGACCACGTCTCCTTCAACTATGACGATTCCCCACCGGCGTTGCGCGACGTCAGTCTGGCAATCGCGCCGGGCGAGTTCGTGGCGCTGACCGGTGCCAACGGCTCGGGCAAGACGACGCTCGCCAAGCATTTTAATGGGCTGTTGCGACCGAGTAGCGGTTGTGTGCGCGTAGACGGCAGTGATTCCGCCGGACGTCCGATCAGCGAGCTGGCGCACACCGTCGGCTACGTTTTTCAGAACCCCGATCATCAGATCTTCCTGCCGTCGGTCGTCGAAGAGGTTGGCTTTGGGCCGCGTAATCTCGGTGTGCGTGGTGCCGACCTGGAGGAGCGGGTCGAGGCGGCGCTGGCCCTCTTTGAACTGAGCGATCTGCGCGCGCGACACCCGATGCTGCTCGGGCGCGGGATACGTCGCCGCGTCGCGCTGGCGGCCAGTTACGCCATGCGGCCGCAACTGCTCGTGCTCGATGAGCCGACCGGCGGGCTCGACCGGCACGCGACCGATCAGCTGATGACGGTGCTGCACGATTTGGTGACCGAAGGGCGCTCGGTCGTGCTGATCACCCACGATATGCGGCTGGTCGGTGAACATGCCGAGCGCATGGTCGTGATCAACGGCGGTGTATTGCGCGCCGATGGCCCGACCGCCGAGGTGATGGCGCGCCATGATCTGCTGCACGACGCCGGCATCCGTCCACCGGCCGTGGCACGACTGGCTGCCGGTCTGCGTGATGCCGGACTACCGGCGGCGCTAACCGTTGAGGATTTCGTAGCGAGTGTTGCCACACTCAGCCGCAGCCGGACGGCCGGGCAGCCATGAGCACGACGTTCGATGTCTACGTGCCGGGGCATTCCTGGCTGCACCGGCTCGATCCACGAGTCAAGCTGCTCTACGTTGTGCTCGTCTCGATTCTGCTCTTGCTCTGGTTCAATTTGCCGATTTTCGTGCTGGTGCTGGTACTGACGCATGTCGCCCTCGTCGCGTGCGGCGTGTCGTGGAAGCGCCTCGGCACACTCTGGCGGGCGCTGCTCCCCTTTCTCATCCTGATCGCTGTTCTCTGGCCGATCTTCGCGCGCGAAGGATCGCACGAGCTGCTGCGGCTCGGCCCGCTGCGCATCACGGCCGAAGGGCTGCTTGGCGGTCCGACGACGGCGCTCCGCTTCGCCGCCATCTCGTTCAGCGTCCTCATCTGGCTGGCGACGACCGATCAGCGGGCGCTGGTCCGCTCGTTCGTGCGACTCGGTATGCCGTACAAGCTCGGCATGTCGCTGACGATCGGCCTGCGCTTCATCCCGACTTTCGCGGCGCTCTTCCAGTCCGTCTCGGAGGCGCAGCAGTCACGCGCGCTGGCGCTCGAAGGGCGCGGCCTGCAACGGGCACGCGCCATGATCCCGATTCTGATCGCGTCATTGGTGACGACGCTGCGCATGAGCGAACAGCTCGGCTGGACGCTGGAAGCGCGCGCCTTCGGCGCCCCGGTCCGTCGTACGACGCTCTACGACCTCGCCATGCGCCCACCCGACTGGCTCCTGCTCGCCCTGCTGCTCGCCCTCTTCATCGTCCTGTTTCTGCTCACGCTCCAGGCGGGTTTTGGCGATTCACTCCTGAGACCTTGGTGAACCTATATGTACGTACACTATGTCTGTACATAGTCTTCTTGTCATCCTGAGTACTCGAACCATCATGTATGGTCGGGTTTCCGAGATGTTCGCTGGTAGGGGCAGCCCCCCGTGGCTGCCCGGCTCGCGCGCCATCGAGCCGATCGGTCGGCTACCGAGGCAGCCACGGGGGGCTGCCCCTACCAGACAACGCACGTTGGTCAGACTACTGAGCCGCAGCGAAGGATCTCTTCCTCGTTTCCCTGCTGCGTCCTCGTCGGGGCACGGGAGGGAGATCCTGCGGCCGCAGCCTCAGGATGACAGGAGTTGCGGAGCTGAGTGTTGCCCCAATACTATGCGTACGTACGCAGAAGAACTGAGGGACCCGTGAACGAACCAACCGACTTCTCAGCCCGTCTGGAATCCGCCCTGGCCGGCACGCATGCGCTGATCGACCTCGACGCCTATGCCGGGAACGTGCGTGCCATGCGGGCGCTGATCGGCGACGACGTCGAGCTGATGGCGGTCGTCAAGGCGAACGCCTACGGCCACGGACTGGTGCCGTGCGCCCGGACCGCGCTGGAGGCGGGAGCCGATTGGATTGTCGTGGCACGCATTGAAGAAGGCTTGCTGCTCCGCCAGTATGGTATCGACGGGCGCATCCTCGTCATTGGACCGCCGAACCGGGCGTTGCTGGGCACCGCCATCACCGCTGGCTTCGCCGTCGCCACCGGCACCGCTGCCTGTCTACACGACATATCCCAGAAAGCTCGCGAGCTGAACCGGCGCGCGCATGTCCATTTGAAGCTGGAGACCGGCTTGCATCGCTACGGTATCGAGCGGGAAAAGGCATTGGCGCTGGCGCAAGCGATTCTGGACGATCCGCTGCTGACGCTGGAAGGGGTGTATACCCATTGTGCCGGTGCCGATGAGATCGCCGACGAGTTTGTGCAGACGCAGCGGGAACGCTTCGAGTCGACGTTGGCCGAGTTCCAGGCGGCCGGTATCGAGGTGCCGTATGCGCACTTCGCCAATAGCGCCGCCGCGTTGCGAGGCATCATCCCGCCCGTTCCCGGTTCGCAGGCCGCGGTGCGTACCGGTTACGCGCTGTATGGTCTCTCGCCGTCGGCCGAGGTGCCGGTGCCGAGTTCTTTCCGGCCGGTCCTCACGCTCAAGAGCCGCATTGCCCGCATCTTTACGCTGCCAGTTGGCGAGGGCGTCTCTTACGGCCGCACCTACCGCGCTGAACGTCCAACGCGCTGTGCGACCCTGCCGCTCGGCTACGGCGACGGCATTTCGCGGCATCTGTCGAACACGGGCTGGGCGCTGGTCAATGGCGTACGCTGTCCGATCGCCGGTCGTGTAGCGATGGACCTCACCGTAATCGAGGTCGAGCATGCGCCCAATGCGGCCGAAGGGGACGAGGTGACCCTCATCTCAGATGGGAGCGATGGCGCGATGACCGTCGACGAGGTGGCCGCGCTGTGCGGCACGATCGGCTACGAAACAGTGACCGCCCTCTCG
This sequence comes from uncultured Thermomicrobiales bacterium, assembly GCA_937891245.1. GTDB lineage: Bacteria > Chloroflexota > Chloroflexia > Thermomicrobiales > Thermomicrobiaceae > CALAGB01. The sequence goes on from CALAGB010000080.1 coordinate 7,490, forward strand.
GCCCGCCTGCCGCGCGTCTACCTGCGCGGCGGTGAACCGGTCGCCGCCAGCGACCTGCGCGGGTTGGTGGAGGATCACGCGCACGATGACGAGACGTAACGTGACCGTTCGTGTGAGGACTGACCAGCGTGAGCATCGCGAGACACGCGAGCCAGATGCGTGTGACAGCCTCCGCCTGGTGCGATGGTTGCTACGGCCGTTTGCCGGCTGCCCAGAGGAAGATATTTTCGTAGTGAATGCTTCCGTCCGGCCGTACATGCGCACTGTCGACCTTTGCGAAGGCGGCGCGCACCGCGTCCTCTCCACTGTGCCTGATGGCCATCTGATTCGGGCCGGCGCTCGCGTTCGCGCGCCACGAAATCTCGGGGCTCGGGAAAGCGAAGGGGCAGGCGACTTCGCCCTCATCCAGTGGCCGGAGCCCGGCCTGTTCCAGAGCGGCCGCCAGCGCTCCCGGTGCTGCTAGCGCGCGCGGGCCACCCCCTGCTGCGCCAGGCGGTGGCGGCGGCATCAGCGGGCTGATTGCAGGCATCACGCTGGTCAGAAATTCGCAGCGCTCGGGCGGCCCCCAGGCGGTTATAACGACCCGACCGCCCGGCCGTACGACGCGGCTGAGTTCGCGTAGGGCGTCAGCCATGTCTGCCGCGTAGAAGATGCTGTTGACCGCGGTTACCGCGTCAAAGCTCGCGTCGTCGAAGGGGAGGGTTGCCAGATCCCCCTGGCGCAGATCGGCGTTGGGCAAGCGTTGCCGTGCGATCTCCAGCAGTGATGTCGAAGCGTCGAGCGCGGCCACCGTCGCGCCCCGCAGGCTGGCCAGCAGTGCGAGGAGACCAGCCCCGCAGCCGACATCGAGCACTTCTGTGCCGGGAACGACCTGGGCGGCGTCGAGCACGGCGCTGTAGAGCGGCAATGACACCTGCTCCAGGTAAGACGCATAGTCGTGGGCTCGGGCACCCCAGAGTTCGCCCTGAATCATTGCGCTGCTCATATGCATCCTCCCTTCAGGATCGGTTCGCCCGGCAGCGCCGCACATGCGGTCACGATGCAGGCTAACGCTCCGCACGCGGCCGTCGTGCGGCTTCTGCGTGGTTCAGACGCTGGTCAGACGATCTGGATGAAGACTTCGCCTTCGGTCACCTGCGGGGTTGAGCCGGAGCCGATCGAGATGTTCCGTTCCTTGACCCATTCAGCCGCTCGCCGAGTCGATTCAGTTGTCCCGCTTTCATTCCGGCAGATGGTAATCGTGGCGACTGAATCAGCTGACCGTACCGCGTAGTAGGCCACGAAGCCGTTTACGCTCGAGAGTAACTGCCGGACATCTTCTTCGTTCTCCAGCATCGCATCGCCGAGTGCCGAGGCTCCCTCGTAGCGACGGACAACACCATGCATAGCCCACCTCCCATGAATATCGAGCACCACCAGCGACAACTGCGTCGTCTCGGACGAATTTTGTAAGTGACGAGCGAGCAGATCAATTCGATCCATCCGGCCAACGACGCGCTGGTTGTGACATGTGGCCTCAGTGTAACCATATGCGTGGTCGTGTTCCAGGTGTACGAACGATCTGCGGAACTCTGATTGCTGACAGTATCATCATCGGGCAGAAAAATCATACGACATTTTCGATATGCGCGAGCGCCTACATCGTCATCGGTTCCCTTCGAGCATGGGCTGTTCTCGAACAGCGCACCAGCCGTGGGATGGCTTCACGCTGACGCGCATCGACACGGGTGAGGCGCCCGATTCGGTGGGATCGAGAACGATGGTGGTGTCTGCCATACCGGCTACGAAGCCCGCTCGTTAACGAACACCGCCAGTCGTTGCAAGCTGGCTGCCTGACGACCTGCGGGGGGTGAAATCGACCGCGATCGGGAAAGGACTCGGCCATGGACGCGGCGGCTGCTACGAGCCAGATCGACCTGTTGATTGTCGGCGGCGGTACGGCGGGTGCCGCACTGGCCGGGATCATCGCGCGTGACACCGATCTGAACGTCGTGCTGCTGGAGGCGGGGCCGGATTACGGGCCGTTTACCGGTGGTCGCTGGCCGCGCGAGATGCTCGATGCGCGGCGCTTCGGTCTGACACACGATTGGGGCTACGCCGGACGACTCCGATCGGACCACCCAACGGAGCGTGCCTTTGAACGCGGGCGTATCCTCGGCGGCTCATCGTCGCACAATGGCTGCATCGCCCGGCTCGGCCATCGTCGCGATTACGACTATTGGGCCGAACTCGGCAACGACGGTTGGGAGTGGGAAGCGGTCGCGCCCGCTTTTGATCGTGTCGTTCGAGCGCTGCGCGTGCGCCAGCCGGAAGATGCCGAGGCGACACCGTTTCAGTCCGCCTTCATCCATGCCGCCTATCGCTCCGGCATCCCGCGTGTTGACGATCTGAACGATCCCGACGACGTGCGCGGGGCTGGCCTGGCACCGGTCAATATCGATCATGGAGTCCGCTGGAACGCCGCCTTCGCCTATCTCGATCCGGTTCGTGAGCGGCCGAATCTGCGCATCATCGGCGGCGCGCTGGTGGATCGGGTCGAACTGCAGGCGGGTCGCGCCGTGGCGGTGGAAGCGATCATCGAGGGCCTGCGTTTGCGTATTCCGGCCGAGCGCATCGTGTTGGCCGGCGGCGCCTACGGCTCGCCCGCCATCCTCCTGCGCTCGGGCATCGGTCCGGCCGGCGAATTGTCCGCGCTCGGCATCGCGCCGGTTCATCCACTGCCGGGCGTCGGCCGGCGACTGACCGACCACGTCACGATTCCGCTCCTCTACCGGGGCCGCGACGAACTCGATCGTGCCATGGACGACTTCGAGGCGACCGGCTGGCTGCCGGATGAGCAGGCGCTTGGCAAGACGTGCAGTAGCCGCTGCCGCGAAGCGTTCGATCTGCATCTCTACACGCTCAGCCGTCGCGATGCCGATGGCCGCTGGTTCTATCATCTCGCCGCCGCCAACATGGCGCCGCGCTCGCACGGCAGCGTCAAACTGACATCGGCTGATCCGCACGCCCCGCTCGCGATCGACCACGGCTATCTCACCGACCCCGACGACGAAGATCTTGCTGTGCTCAGCGACGGCCTTGAAGTCATGCAGCAGATCGTCGCGTCCTCCCCACTCGCCAATCTGCTCGGCGATGAACTCCGTGCCGGCGCCAAGCCGATCGCCCGCTCCGACGCACCGGCCTTCATTCGCCAGCACCTCGGCATCGACTACCACCCCGCCTGCACCTGCCGCATGGGCCCAACCGGCGACGATACCGCCGTCGTCGACCCGACCGGCCGCGTCCACGGCCTGGAAGGCCTCTACGTCTGCGACGCCTCGATCTTCCCCACCCTCATGCGCGCCAACACGAACCTGCCCGCCGCCATGGTGGCGGAGAAGCTGGCCGGGGTGATTGGGAGAATGGGGTAGCCATGACGGAGCCCACGTCGTGCGAGGCAGAGTTGCGCAACGGGGCGGCTGACGCGACGGAGTACCGCTACTCAGGTTGAATCGTTCGTCAGCGAGCCAGCTCCTCCGCTCGTTTCCTCAATTCCCTCCGTAGCGCCACTGCTCGTACTGCAGGCCGACGTTGCCCGCTTCGACCTTCCAGCCGTCCGGGTTGTCGGGCGTGTAGGTCAGCACGCGGCGTTCGAAGACCTGCACCAGCACCAGCTTGGAGACTCCGCCGACGAGGACGTGCGTCCAGTACGGCTCGGTGATCGGGTAGCCGGTGGCGTAGAACGGATTAGAGAAGAGCGGTCCGTTTACAATCTGGTCGTTCTGATCAACCGGCCCGGAGCTGTTCATGAAGTCCCAGAAGACCGAGGCGACGTTGTGCGCCGTCGGCGCGCCGACATCGGTCGATGTGACCCCGTAGCTCGACAGGCTCGCATCCGTCGCGACCGTGCCGGCACGATCAACCGTCTGCGTGACGAGCCAGCCGTTCGGTATCGCGCCATAGGCCATCAGCGGATTGAAGGTGGCATAGGTTGGGCCATTCGGGTCGTTCAGGTCACCGGCCACGTTGACCTCGGCCGGTGCGTGTTGCTCGAACAGGTCATCCCCCAGTTGCATTTCGCCGGTGATCATTTCCCTGGCGAGCAGGCCATTGGTGACATACCAGCCCGCATCGACACTCCCGGCCGGGTTGGTAATTTCCATGCGCGACTTATCGAAATACTGGACGACGCGCCACGACCCGGGCGTTGGCAATGTCGTCGATTGATACGGTTCGACGATGTACGAAGTGATGGGACCCGGTCCCCAGATCCAGGTTCGGCTGATGGTTTGATTCGCCACCACGCGATCGGTCGAGGTCCAGACCGTTGTCATGGCGTTGAGATCTCCGATCGTGAATCCCTCAGCGCCGTACAGGCTGGTGAGAACGGCATCGGCGTACGCCTGGGCGCCGGCGGCATTGGGGTGGACACAGTCGTTGCCGTGCTGCTGGGCCGAGATGAGCGCGCCGAGGCTGGCCGGTTGCTGAATCCAGCTCGTCTCGACCGCTGTTCCGCCACAGACGGGTGCCGACGCGAAGTGCTGCTGGAACTGGCCGAAGACGTCTCCGGCAAAGCTGACCCGGTTGCCGATGCCTGGTTCATTCTGCACCGTCGTTACCGTCTGCCGCAGGGCCGTGTTCAGAGTTGTTATGGTGTCGTTGGATCGTCCGTAACAGTCAACCGAACCGGCCGGGTTGATCGAGGTGCAGGTTTGCCCGCCATAGAGCTGAAAGAAGACGCTCGTCGGATTCAACGGATTGTTGATGCCAGTGACGACAACGCGCACGTTCTCGTGGGCCAGCAGACTTTCGAGGTCGGGTTGCAAGCCGCTCGCAACCTCACTCGTCGTGCTCGCGACCGTCGCTTTGAGCGCGGTATCGTCCGGGTTCGTGAGCAATGGGAAATTCGAGATGAAATCGAGATCGTCGGCGCCAACCGTGATCGCCACCACCACCGTCTGATCGGCGGGAAGACTGTCGATCTTCCCGTTCGCGGCCATCACCTGGTTGTGCAGCCAGCTATCCGGAACCTGACTGAGCGTCGCCGCATCTGGCTCGCGCACCGTCGCTCCCGAACAGGCGAGGAGCTGGACGGTGGCGTCGCGCTTCACGGCGCGCTCGATCCGATCCGCCAGCTTGTAGGCATAGGCCGCTTGCGACCGTCGGCACGCCGTTCCGTCATCGTCAAGCCCGTAACCAGATGCGATGGAATCCCCGAGGCCGATGACCAGAATATCGCTCGAACAGCTTTCGTCAGACCCAGGGCTACAGAAGACGGAACTGGCAGATGCCTGGGTTGCAGCGGATGCGCCAGTCGCCCCCAACCAGGGCAGCGAGGAGAGAAGGAACGCGACGACTGCCACCCAGGCAACGCGCCGCCGGATCAGACGGTGAATCATCCGCAGCTCCTCCCCGTCACGTGTCACGTTGAAACCGGACGCGACCAAACGCGAAGTCCAGAAATTCAGGTGTTCAAGCAAGCGTCCTCAGAGACGAACGCACGCCATCGGGACAACTGAGTTGATCGTACGCGCCAGATTGCGGGGCGTCTAGGGAAACCTCGTGGTTTCGTAGCCCGGTCATGGCCACGGGACCGACGCCACGGGACCTCGGTCCCGTGCTCCGTAGACGAAGTCCTCTGCGGAGGACTAGGAAGACGCAAACGGTTTTGTCTCAATCCCGTGCGACCGGACAGTAATTGCGTGGATCGGGCGGAGTTGCGAAAATGATGTGATTGCGAAAAAGAGATGGGGATGTCGTGGTGGCAGTTGTACTACCATGTTGTCGGGGCAATCCGTGGGCGCGAGCCATTGATGACTCCGTCGCTCGAACCGCTGATTCACCGGCAGTTGCGACAGATCGCCCAACACCAGCGAATCTTCGTGCATGCGGTTGGCGGAACCGACGATCATATTCACATGGCAATCTCGATTCCGCCGACGCTGGCGATCGCGGCGGCGATGAAGCAGATCAAAGGTGCCAGTTCGCACGCAATCAACCTTGAAGTCGGTGGCGCGTTTGGCTGGCAAGCAGATTATGGGATCAGTTCGTTTTCCAAACGTCACCTGCCCCAGGTCGTTGCCTACATCGAGAACCAACGACGCCATCATGCAAACCAGACACTCTGGACCGAGGTTGAGCCGTTTCATCATCGCTCGCAAGCCGATTGATCCGGGACCGAGGTCCGTTGGCCCGTCGGTCGTTTGACCCGTCGTCCTGTGCCGTCGGCCTCGCCAGCCTTCGCTACACCTCGCCGTACCGATACTTCGTGCTCTCTTCGATCAGCTTGATCTCGTCCGCCGTCAGGTCGAACAGCGCGTAGACGCGCTCGTTGAGCATCGTTTCGAGGCGGATGATCTCGGCGGTGTAGCGCTCGTGCTCGGCGCGCCGCTCGCTGAGCCATGCTTCCCACTCGTCGCGCTCGCGCAGCGGGATCTCGTGCTTGAAGACCTTCTGGATTTCGGCCCGGAACTGCGAGAAATCGAGTTCCCACCAGGCGGTGAGCTTGGTGTTCAGTTTGCCGTCCGCGCTGCCGAGGTCGGAGAGGATGCGCTGGCGTGTTCTTTCGTGTAATTGTCGGCGATACTTGGCGCACTTCGTGATCGATTCGGCTAGAGTCCCAAGGGTGTCGCGGTCTGATGGAGTAGGATCAGGCACTGGCAGCGGGCGCATGTATTGATCGATGAGTCGGTATCGGTTGATTCCGGCTCGCTCGCCAAGCGCGATTGAAGTCTGAGAGATCAGGTACCAAGCGCATCGCGAAGAGAGAAAAGCCAAGATCCATGGCTCATCCGTGACAAGTATGTATCCCGTGTTTCCGAGGTAGTACCCTGAATCGTCCCAAGAGAACCGGGGAAACTTCGCGATGTCGGGCCACATGATCTTCGGCGTTTCAAACGCACCGTAGTAATCGCACGCTCGCAGTTCCCACCAGAACTCGCCTTGGTCCTGTCGCTTCCGCCCATCTGCTTCGAATTGTTGGAGATGCCGCGCGACCGCCGGATAACGTAATGCGAATGCGCTCCATGCCCTGCTTTCGTCAATGTCCGGACCAAACTGGCTTCGCGTCCACCCCGATGGAATAACAATAAGCCAGTTACCCTCGTCTTCCTGAAACCAGGGGCGAAGGTCTTCGCCCCGCAGTACTGGCCTCAGCAGTTCGCGTGATGCAGCGTCGTCAGCAACGAGCCGGCCGTGGGTAAGTTGATCAACTATAAAGGCAGGGTTTAGTCCAGTTAGTATTCCTCGATGTAACCGGCCGTGATTCACATCCCCGAGCGACTTGGTATTACTCACGAGCCTTGTGAGTAACGCTCGCTCAACCGAACTGGCCAACTGCCATCCGCTGTCCTGCTGATCGTGGATCGAAACAGGGAAGAGCTTATCCGCAACCTGTGCGTCGAAGTCTCGAACACCTTCATCTCGCGCGAAGATCGCGACATTGGCGGAGTGATCCGCAGGCGGGTCTGCTTTGCGAAGAACGCTGATGACCGGGTAGGTGTCCGGCGCGGAGAGAAACACACGGTTGTCACCGAGGTTCACGAGCGTCTCAATGGTGACGTTCGTCCGCAGATAGGCGCGCAGTCGCTCCGCGTAGCTCGCTCGTAGCCAGCTGTTGCTACTGATGAACGAGAGTCGCCCTCCACATTGCAGTAAGTCAATTCCGCAGGCGAAGAACAAGACGAACAGGTCGGCAGTACTCGTATAGACATTCGAATATTTGGCCTCGTAATACGGCTTGAACACTTTCAGTCGCTCTTGCCGCACATACGGCGGGTTGCCGATGACGGCGTCGAAGCCGCTTTGGTCGCCGCGTGATTCGCCGTGGCGGTCGAAGAAGACTTCCGGGAATTCGAGTTCCCAGTGGAAGAAGTGATGTTCCGCGTCGAGTTCTTCGGCGCGTGTGAGCCAGTCCGTGAATATCGGTAGCGGCGCGATGGTGCGGCCGGTCGCGAAATCGGCCAGCGGCGTCCAGAGTGTCGGGTCGATCTCCAGGCCGAAATGCGTCGCCGTTACGAGATCGGCGAGCCGCCCGTAGCGACGCGTGAGGTCTTCGTGCAGCTGGGCATAAACCTGTTCCTGCTGCTTGACGTCGTCGACCGTGTTGCCGGCCGAGCGTTCGATCAGCCACATCGAATCGACCGCCGTGCTCATGCTCTGGCGGAATTGATCGTTATCGAGCATCGAGATCTGGGCCGGTGCGCCGTGTGCTACGCGCGTTGCCTTCCGCTTCTTCTTCGGCGTCGCATCGAAGCGGCGCAGTTCGGCGATGCGTGCGCCGACCACGGAATTCCCAGCGCGTAAGTGATGATCGAGGAATGAAAGCGGCTTGTCCTTGGCAACCGTGCCCAGCCAGAGCGAGAGCTTCGCCAGATCGACCGCCAGCGGATTGATGTCGACGCCGTAGACGCACGACTGCACCACGCGGCGCTTCCAGTAGGCGAGATCGGCTTCATCCACCTCCGGCGTATCCGGTGCCAACCCCTGATCAACCAGAAAGCGCGCGATCTGCTCCGTCGCTTCCACCAGGAAATAGCCGCTCCCCATCGCCGGATCGACCACGTTGATTCCGAGAATCGCGTCGACTTTCGCGCGCGCGCTCGCCTTGTCCGTGATCGCCGCGCGCAGCAGGGGGCCAAGCGTCTGCTCGACGATGTATTTCACAATGTAGTTCGGCGTGTAGTACGAGCCGGTCTGCTTCCGTTCGCCCTTCTCGTTCTCCAAAGCGACCGTCCAGCCATCCTCCGGTTCGATTGCCGCCAGGTGATATTCGAGCAGCCCTTCGTAGATCGATCCGAGGTGATATTCGGCCAGATCGCGATAGTCGACGAACTGCTCATCGACGCGCGCCAGAATATCGATTGCCTGTTGCAGGTGTGCGTCGCCCACGGTATACCGCGCCAGAAACGGATGACGCGCCGGATCGAATAACCCGCCATTGAAGGTGGCAACGTTGAGCGGTGGACTACCCTTGTTGATGATCTCGAAAAGCTGCAGCAGACGCGGCCAGTTGAGCGCGGACGTCGGCAGCAGCAGGTTTCCGTGCCGCAGGTTTTCGGCGATCTGATGCGTGAGCGCGTAGAGGCTATATGCGTCGCGATAACTCGGGTTGCCGCGTACCGGCAGCAGTTCGCGCGCTTCGGCGTAGAGAATGAAGAGGAGGCGATACAGCAAGATGAGCGCGTTATCGTAGGTTGATTTCAGCGTCTCGTCATCCGGCGTCAGCTGGTTGGCCGGATAGTCGAGAAAGCCCTGCGCCAGATGCCGCAACGCCTCGAAGACCTGGAGCTTCAGCTTGTTGCTAACGCCGCGCGCGTAATCGGCGCTCTCCTTGAGCATCTCGGCCACGCCAAAATCGCCCGGCTCGAACGCAGCGCGCCGGAAGAAGGCATAGAAATAGAGAAACCCCCCGGTATCGTGCTTCACAAGTTCCGGCAGATCGACTTCGTAGAAGCGATCGAGCTTGTGCGCACTGGCGCGGTGGTAGAGTCGCCAGAGCCGCCCATTAGTCAGAATGCCCCACTCGACGCCACTGTGCTGGATGTAAAAGGCAATTTGGTACGACGGGTTGCGATTGCTGAACGGATCGCCACTCGCGCCCTTGAGTGCGACATCGAGCTTCCGATCCCAATGCTTGGCGTCGCCGACCGCGTAGGCGGTCGTACGTAAATCGTCGTCCGAGACGGCCCGATTCTTGTTCGCTTGCCGCCCGGCTTCGTTCCGATAAAAGACATAGTCCGGCGTCTTGGTGCCGTCCGGGGTACGCAGCGCCACCTGCACCTCGAAGATGTGCCCAAGAGCTTCGAGCACCGGCCTCACCAGATCGCGCTCGGTTTGCGCCTCGTTGCTGCTCTCGTGGTAGCCGTCAAGGATACGTGCGATGGCCACCCGCACCGGCTCTGACTCGGTTGCCAGTGCGCGCCAGCGCGGGTGCTCCGGTAGCTTTTCGTTCAGATAATGATCGGAAAACAGTTGTTGGTTGTTGTGTGGAGCGACCAGTCGCAGCTGTCTCGTAGCCAAGCGCAATCCCCTGCCCAGTGCAATCTCGCAATGGGCTTAGCTTAGCACGAATGGTCGCATTCTTGGCGATGATTTTCCCCGAAACGCGGGCCACGTGGCAGGCCGGCTGCCGCCTGAACGGCGCACCAAGTTTGATCATGGTGCCATATATGCCCCACGATGGTGCCAAATCGTTCCTGCGCTCCGTTTACGGGGCAATCGGACTGAGCCCGGACCGTTCACGGCTCACGGCCGGGCGGACGCCGGGCGCAGCCACGCGCATCGACGCGCAGTACCGGTTGACCGATCACGCCTGGGCAGCCTGGCCCTTGGCCATGTCGACGTTGTACCAGCGGGGCCGGCCGTCGTCTTTGGTGGCGGCAGCGAGTTTGGGGCGCGCCTGCTTGAAAGCGTCGGTCTGGTGCCAGCGGTCCCAGTCGTCCTGGCTCTGCCAGGTGCCGACGACCACACGCTTGTTCATATCGTCGGTTGGGATGAGCAGGTTGACACCGAGCCAGCCCGGCTGGCGGCTCGCCTCGGTGATCCGATCCTGAAAGGCGCGATCCCAATCCTCTTCCTGCCCC
>CALAGB010000081.1 GCA_937891245.1 uncultured Thermomicrobiales bacterium
TGACGTTGTCACCCACTGCTGGCACGGCAAGGGTCAGGGGCTGCTCGACCGCAACAATAAGCCGCTCCCCGAGGTCTGGGCGGCGGCTGAGCGCGGGCTGCGCTTCGATATCGGCCACGGCCAGTCGAGCTTCGCCTTCGAGACGGCGCGCTATGCGATGGAGGCCGGGCTGCCGCTGCACTCGATCTCGACCGACATCCACCGAGGCAATGTCAACGGGCCGGTCTACGACATGGCGACAACCATGGCGAAGTTCCTGCACCTCGGCTTCAGCCTGCCGGAGGTGATCCGGCTCAGCACAATCGGCCCGGCCGAGACGATCGGGCGACAGGAGGAAATCGGCTCGCTGGAGACCGGTATCTGCGCCGATATGACGCTGTTCAAGGTCGTCGACGAAGACTTCACCATCACCGACAGCAACAAGCAGTCGGAAACGGCCCATCAACGGCTGGATGTGCAGTACACCATTCGCGCCGGACAAGTGGTGAAGGAGCCGGAGAACAATTAGCGCATCGCTGTTGGCGATTGATCTTGGCTCGACCTGGTGTAAAGCAGGCTACTTCGATACCGAGTGGCACCTGCTCGCATCGGGTCGTGCCTTCAGTCGCTTCGGACTCGGTTACGGCGCGAACGAGGCGGAGATGGAGCGCGTCTGGTCGGCGCTCTGCACGGCGGTGCGCGCGGCGAATCAGGCGCTCGACGATCAGCCGCGCCCGGAGGCAATCGCGCTCTCCTGTCGCGGCGGCAGCGGCGTCTGGCTCGCTGCCGATCTGCGCGTGCTGCCAGTGCCATCGTTCGAACTGGCCGCCGCCGAGGTGCAAGTGACGATCAACGAGCTTTACGAGCAGCCGATCTGGGGGGATGCGGGGCCGTTCGCCTACGGCTACGCCCCGGCGGCGATCGGCCGGAGCGTCTGGCTCCGCCGCCATGAGCCGGAGATCTGGGCACAGGCCGCGCGCAGCGGCTCGCTGCACGACTGGATCTTGCTTCGCCTCACCGGCGTCTGGGTCACCGACCCGGCGAGTGGCGCGGGAGGCTACCCCTGGCCGGAGGCGGCGCTGAATCTGGCCGGATTGCCGGCTGACGCCTTCCCCGAATCACAGCCGCAGGAGCAGATCGCCGGCTGGCTCATCGATGACGCGGCGTGCGATCTCGATCTGCCGTCAGGTATTCCGGTCGTGGTCGGTTGTCACGACGGCGTCGCGGCCAACATCGGCACCGGCGTGGTGCAGTCCGGCGACGCCTGTATTACGCTCGGCTCCAATCTGGTCGTGCGTGCGGTCACCGGTGAGCGGCTACCGGATTGCTTCGGCTATCCGATTCTGCAGGATCGCTGGGCCTGGGTACGCGGTGTCCACGGCATTGCTGCTCAGATCGACGCGATCGTCGGTGTCCTCGATGGCGGCGGCGATCCGGTCGCCCCCGAGCGACACGCGACGCTCACGGCGGCAGCCGAGGCGCTCGATACGCTACCGGACGAGCTGGAGATGCCGACGTTGCCGCGCGGCTTCGATGAAGAGCGACGACAACAGGCACGCGAGGCGCTGGCGGCCGGTTTCTCTCCCGGCCAGATCTATCGCGCCACGCTCGAAAGCGCCGCCAACTCGATCGCCGAGCTGGTCAATCTGGCCCGATACGATGGCGCCGACTGCCGGCGCTATGTCGTCACCGGTGCCGCCGCGGCCAACGACCTGCTGCTGCGACTCCTGGGGGCGGTGCTCGACGCCCCGATTGAGATCGGCGATAACGAAGCGGGCCTGCGCGGCGCGGCGGTGCTGGCGGCGCTTGGCGCTGGATTGTTCCCGGACAGCGATCACGCCATCGCGACGATGGTGCCGCCCGGTCGCATCATCGCGGCGTCTCCGGATGAGCGGGCAGCACTAAACCGATCCAGGCGTCGTTCGATGACCGATACCAGCGCCGCTCCCGGAGACGCAGCACGGCGGCGCGTGATGTGAGCACCGTCGATGCTGGGCCACCCGGGCGCCATGAATGTCGCCCGGTCAACTCGACATCCAATTCCTGGAATGAAGGATGGCAAGCGCATGGACCCATATGAGCAGCTCGGCGTTTCGCGCGTCATCAATGCCAGCGGCATGATGACCGCGCTCGGCGGTTCAACGATCAGCGCGGCGACTGGCGCGGCGATGGCAGCGGCCGGACAGCAGCAGGTGGTGATCGACGACTTGCAGCGACGGGCCGGGGCCGACATCGCGCGCTTGCTCGGTACCGAGGATGCGATGGTGACGACCGGCGCCGCGGCCGGGATCGCGCTCATGGTCGCGGCGCTGGTCGCCGGGAGCGACCTCTCGCGTGTCGAAGCGCTGCCGGACCCGGGCGACGCGCCGCATGAGATCATCATCCAGGCCGGACATGTCGTCAATTTCGGCGCACCGGTGCGCCAGATGGTGGCGCTCGGCGGCGGCAAGGCTCGACCGATCGGCTCAGCTAATCAGGTCCATGAGGCGCACCTCACCGGTGCGATCAACTCCACCACGGCAGGCGTGCTGTATGTTCAGTCACATCATTGCGTACAGAAAGGGATGCTCAGCCTGGAGCGCGTGATCGCACTCAGTCATGCGGCCAACGTGCCGGTCATCCTGGATGCGGCCGCCGAAGAGGACCTCCGGCACTTCGCCAACTGCGGCGTCGACCTCGTTACCTTCAGCGGCGGCAAAGCGATCGGCGGACCGGCCTCGGGCATCATCGCTGGGCGTGCCGACCTCATCGACGCCTGCCGGGCGCAACTGGCGGGGATCGGCCGGCCGATGAAGATCGGCAAAGAGGGGATCATCGGCCTGATCACCGCGCTCCACGCCTACCTGAACCGTGACCTGCCGGCGTTGCGCGCGCACCAAAGCGCCCTCGTCGACGAACTGCTCAGCGCCTTCAATGCGATTCCCGGCGTGCGAACCCAGCGCCTCGAAGACGAAGCGGGCCGAGGCATCGAACGCGCCGCGATCGAACTGTCGCCGGAGCGTGCGCTCGATCTCGCCCGCTTCCTGCGCGCCGGCACACCCGCCATCTATCCACGCGGTCACCTGCTCAACCTCGGCCTCGTCGCCTTCGATCCCCGCCCGCTCTCGCCGGACGATGTGCAGAAGATTGTGAACCGGGTGAAGGCGTTCTTCGAAGGCGAGTAAAGAAAGGCGGCGGAAACAGCCCTCACCCCCCAGCGTGAGGGCCGCCTCCACTCCCCTTACGCCAGCCACTCCAAGAACGCATCCGGCACGGAGGCCGAGGGCTGATCGGAAGCCGTGCTGGCGTTCGCGACGATCTCGCGCAGGCGATTCGCGGCGATGTCCATCTCGGCTTCGGTGATGTGGACCGGCTCGAGCAAGAACCAGCCTTCGTCGGTGTGATGGCCACGCGGCTTGATCGACGGCTCACTCAGTTCGAGCTCGCGGCAGATATCCGCGGCATCCAGCCCGGCCACGGCTGGATCGACTTCCAAACGCACCCGCGTTACCGGCTGACCGACCTTGTCGCGCTCAAGGGAGACGGCGACGCCGGGGATGTCGTGCAGACGGTCCGCGAGCGACGCAGCCTTCGCGGCCTGCGCCTCGTCCCATTCACGCAGATCGATCGCCATCCGCTCTTCGATCGCCGCGATCGTGCCGAATATCCCTTCCTTGCCAACCTTCATCGTCCGGCCGATGCCGCCGTTTTGGAGATACATAGCGCGAATCAGATCAGCCCGGCCGCAGACCGCACCCGCGGTCGGTCCGGAGAGGTATTTCTGCACGCTCATGATGATCAGATCGGCGCCGCTTTCGACGAGTCGTTGCACCTGATGATCCTGGGCCGCCGCGTCGATGATGACCGGAAGGTCGTGCGCGTGAAACAGATCGACGAATTGCGCTAATTGCACGTAGCCGAACTGCGCGGTGTGATGCGAGATGACGAACATACCGGCCACCGTGTTCGAGCCGATCAGATGCTCGAGCTCGGCCGCCGTCGTCCGGTTGACCGTACCGGCCTCGCGTACCTTCGCACCGGCGAGGCGAATCATCTGCTCGATCGGGGCGCCAAAATTGACCGCATGCCCCTTCTGGATCACGACCTCGTGCTTCATCCCGGTCGGGTCCGGCAGCTGGCCGATGCGCCCCAGATCATCGCCGGTCATGCAGGCCGCCACCGCCAGCGTGATGCCGGAGGCCGATGATGAGGTGAGAAAACCGGCCTCGGCGCCCGACCAGCGCGCCATCAACTCGCCCGAACGCTGGTATAGCTCATCCATGTTCCAATGAGCACGCAGCGCTCTGGCAGCGGCCTCAGCAACCGCTTCGCTGCTGATCGAGGTCCCGTATTTTGTCAACGGGCCGGACAGATTGATGACCGGCTCGAGTTCGTACCGCGTCCGCAGATCGACCATATTTCCCCCTCATCACGGTCCGCCTTTAGAAGCTCAGGATCGCAAATTCTGACCGTCCAATCAATCGTTTTGAACGGCAGATTCCGTTTCTCACCGCGGCCAACCCTGTTCCGAGAGCGAGGCCGTCAACCCCGGCAGCGTGCTCGAGTTCGCGAGCGATGCGGGCGCCGTCCTCCATCGCCTGACGCAGGTAGTGCAGCAAACGCTTGATGAGCATGGCACGTGGTGCCCCGTTAACGGACCTGTTGGTGCGCTGGTTCGTCGAAGCGATCCGGTTGCGCCTCGATATGGCCGAGCCGGATCGATGAGAAGAGGTGCGGGAAGGCAGCGATTGGCATGCGCGACTCCGTAGGTGAAAACCCCGAGTTGACGACATCATAGCGGCAGCATCGCAAAATTGGGCGGATGCATAAACCGTTTGCAGCGACGGGTCTGGCTTCTCGGATCAGCGATCTGGTAGGTTTGAGCGCGCATGCCAACGGGCAGATGTGTCGGGCTGAATAAGGAGCGAGGCGATGCAGGTTTTCCCATCGATGAGCGAGAAGCATCAGGCGTTCATCAAGGAGCAGCAGATCTATTTCGTCGGCAGCGCGCCGCTGAGCGCCGACGGACACGTCAATCTCTCGCCCAAGGGCGTTGACTCCTTCCGCATCCTTGGCCCGAACCGCGTCGCCTATCTCGATCTGACCGGCAGTGGCAACGAGACCTCGGCACACCTGCGCGAGAACGGCCGGATCACCTTCATGTTCTGCGCCTTCAAGGGCGCGCCGCTCATCCTGCGCCTCTATGGGCGCGGCGAGGTCGCCGTACGCGACAGCGTGCGCTGGCACGAGCTCCTGCCGCTGTTTGACGATCACCTCGGTTCCCGTCAGATCATCATCGCCGAGATCGATCGCGTGCAAACCTCCTGCGGCTACGGCGTGCCCTTCTTCGACTACGTCGGTCCGCGCGAAACGATCTTCAAATGGGCCAACGCCAAAGGCCCGGACGGCCTCGAAACGTACTGGGCCGAATCTAACGCCACGAGCATCGACGGCCTGCCGACACCGCTCGGCGAGACTCGCTAGGCGGCGGACGCTCCCCACCCCTGGATGATCCCACCACGAACTCCCTCCCCACGGGAGGGAGAACCGTCTCCCGCTCCGCTTGGCTCTCCCCTTATGGGAGCGATTACGGTAGCGTTGCGCTCAAGCCGGCGGCACCGGACTCGGCGTTCGTCAGCCGCTCCGGTGTTGGAAAGAGATGGCTGCTGGTCGGGTCAGTCGACTCCGCCAGCGGTTCGCCGGCGGACGTGACGAACGCGTGCAGGAGCGTTGGGAACTGCGCCGGATCCTCACTATCGAGCAGTGCGCGCACGACCACCTCGAAACCATCCCAACAGCCGGGGATGCGTCGGCCGGGCGCCGCCTTGACGAGCGGTGCCAGTTCCGGGTCGTGGCACAACACATCAGCGACCGCGACCGGATCGGCTTTCAGATCGAACAGCTGCTTGACGCGCTCGGTGATCGGCAGCAGGTGGCGCGCCAGGTTGTACGGCACACTCAGGCGGACCGCCGGCTGGTTCGGCAACGGCTGCACGGCGATGATGCCGCTGGCGCCATCGATGAGAATGGCACGCCGGTAGGTTTGCCCGTCGAACGCTTCAACCAGCGGCGTCGCCAGCGTACCGAGGGATTTGAGCATCACCGGCCAGTCGTACGGTTCGCGGTAGAAGAGCTTCAAGTCGATCGTTGTACCACTCGGATCAGCCAGTGAGCGCCGTCGCTGGCGTCGCAGCTCAGTCGGCGTGCGGGCATACGTCTGGCGAACCGCCTCATTGAAGCGACGCACGCTGCTCTAGCCCGCGCTGAAGGCGATCTCGGCCATCGACAGGTTCGTCTCGTCGATCAGCTTCTTGGCAAAGAGGAGCCGCCGCGTCTGCGCGACCGCAACCGGCGGCGCGCCCAATTCGTCGACAAAGAGCCGCTGAAGCTGGCGACAGCTGATGCATAGTCGGTGCGCCAGTTCGTCGATGCCATATTCGTCGAGAACCCCCTCGCCGATGAGCCGGAGCGCCCGCGAGACGACCGGCGAGGCGTACTGCCAATCCGGCGGATCAGGTGCCAGCTCCGGATGGCAGCGCAGGCAGGGCCGAAATCCCGATTCGGCGGCGGCCGCGGCCGTCGCGAAGAAGCGGACGTTCTCGGCACGCGGCTTGGCCGGACAGCCGGGCCGGCAGAAGATGCCGGTCGTCATGACCGCCGAATAGAACTGACCGTCGAAGCGTAGATCGTTGCGCGTCACGGCATCGTACGGGTTGATCCGACTGAGATCGATCGTCACGACTCACCGCCTCTCAGGGACGCACTCGAGGTCGGTCTTCACTCTAGCAAGAAACAGGATACGGTTCTCGCGGTTTTCGGACATGGTCCGTCGCCCCCCACACTTGATCGATCGGGCCTCGGTACGGATCGTGCAGGCTAATCGACGCAAGGCGTACGAGGAATTGACGACGCAAAGGAGCGCGGCGATGTTCACCGTAATCACCGAAACGACACTCAGACCGGAGCAGGAAGAGGATTGGGATAGCGCCTTTCAGGATCGGATCACCGAGGCGAGACGCCAGGCGGGCTGGCTC
>CALAGB010000082.1 GCA_937891245.1 uncultured Thermomicrobiales bacterium
GATGACCGGCCACGGCCACCACCCGGCCACCGCGATGCGGCCCAACCAAGCGCCATTCGAGTCCCGCGTTGGGCAGATTGACGTCAGTCATCGATGTCCCTCCGAGTCGATGGAACGTCCAGATGGAAGCACAGACCTTCCACCTGGCAATGACGCACAGTATAGCCAACATGAAACCTGAGCGCGCGGGGGTACGGGACGCGTTTAGTCGTTTGTCCGGGTAATCAAAGGCAGGCGGATTGTGAAGGTGGAGCCGCGACCTGGTTCGCTTTTAACCGAGATCGTGCCGTGGTGGTTCTGGACGATGCGGCGCGTAATGTAGAGGCCGAGGCCGGTGCCGGTAATCTCGCGGCGCACGTTTGCGCCGCGCACGAACGGCTGAAAGAGCGTGGCGCGTTCTTCTCGCGTCATTCCGATGCCGGTATCGCGCACGGTCATCTGTGCGAAATCGGCCACCCTCCGTACGCGTACATGCACCTGCCCGCCGTCCGGCGAGTACTTGATGGCGTTCGAGATGAGGTTTGTCAGCACCTGATCGATCCGTCCCCGATCCCAGATGCCTTCGACCGGTTCCGGCGCTTCGATCATCAATTCGTGCGCGGCGGTGCGCTCCTGGGCGAATTCGAAGCGCGACAGAACGTTGGCTGCCAGTTCGGCCATATCGAACGGCTCCAAGCGCAACTTGACGCGCCCCTGCTGAATGCGGGAGACGTCGAGCAGATCGGAGACAAGATCTTCCAGCCGCCGTACCTGCTGTTCCATCTCGCGCGTAAAGCGGCCGATGCGCGCCGGACTCTGATCCTCGCGATGCAACTGTCGGTTGATGAGCTGCAGGTAGCCTTTGACGGTCGTGAGTGGCGTCTTCAATTCGTGCGAGGCCGTCGAGATGAACTCCTCCTGTAGCCGGAGCACTTCCTGTGCGCTGTTATAGAGTTCCGAGTTGTCGATGGCCAGCGCGGCTCGATAGCCGAGATCGACGGCGAGTGCGAAGTCATCGGTATCGAAAGAGGACGAGCCGGGTGTCCGGCCAAAGATCACGACGCCGAGCGTGCGGTCGCGTACGAACAGCGGGATCACCATGAGCGACGTCGTTTCGAATCGCTGGAGGAGCTCCAGTTGCTCCGGACTTGTGGCGCTGTCGGCCCAGAAATGTTCGTGGACGGAGCCGATGAGCGTTGGCTTGCGGTAGCGCAGGATATGGCGTGGCGGTAGCTCCGGCAGGGAGACCGGGGAAAAGCGGTTGCGCAACTGGGCGAGCAATTCCTCGTGCTTCGGGTCGCGATGCGCGAAGGCGACGACCGATGACGTACCCGTATCATCGAAGAGATCGATGACGCACCAGTCCGCGATGCGCGGAACGACGAGGCGCACGAGGTTCTCGAGCGTCAGCGAATAATCAAGTGACGAGGAGAGGACGTTGCTCGCCTCGGCCAGGAACGCCTCGCGTCGCTGGGCGGCCTCGGCACGGGCGCGTGCCGCGCGTTCGCTCTGCAGTGTCTGCTCGCGGAATCGAAGCGCCTCTTCGCGTTCCTGTAGCGCGCGTTGTGACTTGTCGAAGAGCCGGGCATTTTCGACCGCCATCGCGGCGCGTTGGGCCAGTTCTTCGATGAAATCGACCTCTTCGAGCGTGTAGTGATTGTCCGGCCGGATATAGGCGAGCGACAGCGCGCCGATCGTCTTGCCGCGCACGTTCAGCGGCACGATCAGCATCGAGCGCATGCCGACGAGCTTCAGCAGTTCGACGTTCTCTTCATCGGCCGCGATGAGTTCGTAATAGCGCTCATCGACGTACGGGTGGAACTCGGTGCGGCCGGTATTCAGCACGCGGCGCAGGCCGCTGCGTGCGTCGGGGCGGAGCGAGTACCGTGACTGCATCTCGCGCACCAGACGTGTCATCTGGGGATCGATGCCGTCGGTCGTGACTTCGGTGGCGTTCCCGTCGTCGTCGATAATCACGACGCCGCACACATCGGCCAGTTGCGGCACGAGCATACTCGTCACCTGGCCGAGCGTCGTTTCGTAGTTGAGCGACGAAGACAGTAGCGCGCTTGTGATTGCCAGGAAGTTGAGCCGTTCACGGGTGTAGGCCGTTGTCGACCGTGCCGAGGCGAGCACGCGATGCAGGGTGATGCGATCGACGGCCGTGGCGGCGTATTCAGCCGCGAAGCGCAGCAGCCGGGCATCCGGCGGAGCCGGGGGCGCATCACGCCAGCCGATTTGCAACAAGCCGAGTACGCGCGCACGCATAACGAGCGGCAACGTCGTGACGGATGAAACGTCGCTGAGCTGGTCGAGCGGACTTTTAAACGAGAGGCCGGGGCCGGGGCCGTTGATTCCCGCGATTGGTTCTCCCGTGAGCGCGCGATACGTCGCCTCGTCGATGGTAAGCTCGAAGTCGTTGATCAACGCCGCATCGATCCCCCGTTTCGCCGCAGGGACGAAGCACTGGCGGTCGCTAACCGGTATCAGAATGACGAGCAGGTCGGCTCGTAAGAGATCGGTGAGTGAGGTCAGGATCGATTCAAATTCGTCATGGATCAATGGTTCGGTCAACCGAGATCTCGTTCCAGGTTGATTCGGAGTGGCGCATTGCAGCGGAGAGCGTCACTCCGCTTCGCGTTGTCCGGTTTCGCAAGGAAAACCTGTGCCTACGACAAAGCGTAAATAGATCAGCCTACGAGACCGCATCATAGCACCAGATGACTCCCTTGGGCCATCGTTGACCCGCTTCAATACGCCTAATGTCGGTGCGGTGGGCGCTCGCTTAGCTGGATGAGCGCGAGAATAATCTTTGGTAGCGCCGTTTCACCGGAGTACGCGAGATAGCGCGGCTCCCAGCTCGGCTGGAATTTCGCCTTATAGCTATAGAGCCCCTTGTACGAGAAGACGAGGCTGAAATGGTCGTAGAGCAAGCGAATCGCGCGCTCGATCACCGGAGCGTTCGGTTGGTCGCCGACGTTGGAGAACGGTGCCATGCCGAGCGAGTAGCGTTTGAAGCCTAACGCGCGCAGGTGCTCGATCAGCCGCACCTGCAGGAGATCCATCGTGCCGTTCGGGACATCGATGCGACGCCGCATGAGATCAATCGTCGCTTCGTCTTCGACACCATCGGGAATGACGTTCACGAAGGCGAGCAGTTCGCCCGTCGCATCCTCGATCGCCAGCACCGGCGTAGCCCGTACATATTCCTCGCTGAAGCTGCCGAGCGTAAAGCCACGTTCGCGCCGGCCGGGGAGGCTGAGCCATTCGTCGGATACCTTCCGCAGGCGCGCAAGCGTGTCGTCTGCAAGCGGTGCCGTGAATGAGACGACTCGGTACCCTTCGCGCTCCAGGCGGTTGATGCTGGAACGCAGCGCCTTCATCGCGTGCCCCTCCAACGTGAAATTCGTGACGTCGACGATCGCTTCTTCGCCGATCTTGATGCATGACAGCCCGGCCGCGGCATAGTCGTCGAGATGCGTGCCGGGAATCTGATGGAAGGCGACCGCCCAATCGTTCGCGTCACAAAAGTCGAGAAATTCATCGAGAACGCGTCGAAATTCGAGCGAGTCGACCGCGACCGGATCTCCAAGGACGATGCCCGACGAGAGCGACTGGCCGTAGGCGATGACACCAAGATGAGTCGATGAGAAGAAGAAAAACTTGTCATCCGTTGTCTTGAACAGATCGAGCGCCGAGTCGCCCCAGCGTTCGATCAGCCGGCGTGCCGCACGCCGGTCGCTCGGGAGCGTCCGTCGTCGCCAGACGACCGGTCGCACAAGGGAGAACGCCGCGTAGACGAGCGACAGGATGCCGACGGCAGACAGCGAGTTTTCGAACCAGATACCGAAGCGGGTGTGCGGTGAGGCGCTATCGATGCCGAGGCTGAAAAAGAGGCGAAGGGTCTCAATAATCGCCTGTCCAACGCCGAAATCGGTGCCGAAGGCGCGCTCGTCGATCAGATAAAACCCGATGGTGCCATAGGCCGCGGCGAAGAGGAGGCTCAGCACGAAGCGGATGAGCCCCTGCCGCATCGTCGGCACATCGCTGCGTACCCGGAAATGCCCGCGGTGCAGGAGGAGCAGGATAAGGTTTGCGATCGACAGAACGACAATAACGTGATCGTGCCCACGCAGCAGCGGCCCAATTGAGCTGATCGCCAGCAGGGCGATCGCCGCGATCCAGGCGACGCGTTTGCGCCGCCAGAGGCTCCATGAGAGTACGATAAGGAAGAAACCGACGATGACGGCGAAGGTGCGCGAAAATTCATGCGGGCCGATGAACGAGTACTGCTCGAGCCGGTCGAAGCGCCGGGGGAAGGGGTGGCTGACCGCTGCCAACACGGTCGTGAGGCCGGTGATGAGGGTGACAATTGCCGGCACGCGCGCCGACGCGCGCCGCACCTCCGGCACATCGCTCACTTGTATCGAGAGTCCGAGAAGAAGCGGCACCCAGACTTCGACAACGCGATAGAGCAGAACGGCCGCGAGCGCCGCGCCGCTCGGGATGCCAAAACCGGTCAGGACGACCGTCATCGAGAGCTCGACGGCGCCGAGCCCCTGAAACACCGGGGTGACGAGCAGGAAGAGCGTCCCGATCGCGTATCCGGCCAGGACGACCGTGAGCGACGGCTGCTGATCGACGGCGCGCAGGCAGGTAAAGAGCATCACGACGCCGATCAGATCGATCAACAGGTGGATGAGAAGCGGAGTCAGGAGGTCGGACGGTTGGACACCATGCCTGCGGGCGTCATTGAGAAACGTTCTGATCCGTTGAGGTATGCGCCGTGAATCGCGGCGCGCGGCGCGGTGGATGACCGCCAGCACGGCGATCAGCACGCCAACCAGTCCGATCAACGCGGCCGAGGCGACGACGACCAGTGTCGTGGCCGTTCCACCGATCAACAGATAGACGACGACCGGTACGAGGAAGAGCACGAAGGAGAGATACCCGAGCACACCGTTGAGCAAGGACGCGTAGATCGCGTCGGTCGCCGGGACGCCTTGTTGGTTAAGGCCGCGAACGAGCGCGAGTGACGAGGCAGGTCCGCCAAGCGGAATGATCGTTGATATGACGTGGCGTTGGAGTTGCACGCGAACGAGCGTGCCCTTCGAAACGATCGTTCCCAGGCGGCGAAGGATGGGTGCGAAGACGGTGCCCATCAGCATCTGTAGCAAGAGACCGAGCGCGATGGCGACGATCAGCCAAAGCGGATCCGCCGCACGCAGGATGTGGAAGATACGATGGACTTCGCCTTTGTCACGAAGGACGAAGGCAACGAACAGGATGGCGAGCGCAACGCCCCATACGAGCCCGGCTTTTCGCCGCAGGAATTGCGGGAAGCGCGGTATACGCGAAGACGAGATGAGTGCATCACCCAATGAGGCGCATCTACTCCGATCGACGCCGGCGGATCGCTGAACGAGACAACCTGCAACCTCCCGGTTTTACCGTGGGTCAGTCGTCGCTGCCCATCACTACCCTGCTGTCGGTCGTTCGTCTGATTCCCTGGGCGACCATAACGGTCACCCTCATCATCATTGTAGCCTGTGCCAACGGCACGCTTCACCACGTTCCAAGCGATGCCCAACTCGACCGTTGGGGCACCGGTCTGAGTGCGCTGGGCGACGGTCGCATCTGGACGATCATCACGACGAATTTTCTCATTGATCACCCCGTCGCCATCATCTCGACCGTCATACTTTCGATTGTTGCGACGGGTAGTTGTGAGCTGTTCTTCGGCACGAAGCGCGCTATCTTCGCCTGGTTCGCCGGAGCCTGGTTGCCGTTGCTGCTGGCGATGCTGCTGCTCATACCCGCGCACATCTGGCAGCTGCAGTCCACGATCGATCGACTGATGGCCCCGGAAGTCGGTTCGTCGACGGCGACCTGGTGTTGCGCCGGAGCGGTGGTTGGCGTTCCTCCACTGGTTCATAGCTGGCGTCGCGTGGTCGGGAGTGGATCGCTCCTCTTCTTGCTCGCGATCGTGGCGTACCGGCCCGACTATGGGAGCCTGGAGCATCTGAGCACCTTCATCGCCGGTATGGCGTTCTATTACGTCTGGCGCGATCGACCGACGCGCATCGGCGTGCTCACCAGAGAGCGAGGCGCTCGGCTGCTGAGTATCGTCTGTGGCGTGGTCTTCTTGATCGAGCTCGTGCTGACCGGCCTCTGGTGGGCGCCATTCGCGCTCCTGCCGATCAGCATCGCCCTGATTTTGATCAGCCTCTTCGTCCCAGGATCGGTTGATCGGCCGCTGGCGATTCTTGTCTTGCTTGGGGGTATCCTGGCCAATCTGTTCGAGCCAAACCCCGCGACGATCCTGGCCGTCGCCGCCGTTCTCTGGCTCACGCTCTATCGAGGCCGCTGGACATTGCCGGAGCAACCAACCGTCGACGTACGGCATTCGCGCTAAGGGCAGCCACCGAGGGCTGCCCTTTGGGGCACTGTCAAATGTTGGAGACACTGCTAATCGTCCGCAGGCACCGCTTCGCGTACATTGTGCTCGCTGGTGACGAGGATGCGTGCCGGACGAATATCGACCAGATTGCTGTGGAAGGTGCTCTGGCCGCCCAGGTCGGCAATCGCGTCGGAGGTCGTCCAGTTCAGATTGTGGCCGTCGGGCGAATTTTGCGCCCACTGGCCTTTGGGCGACACGGCGACGCCGACCGGCACGTCGGTCGTGATGCGTGCACGGAGGCGACACCAACCACGCTTGTTCGACAGAATCACGTCTTCGCCGTCGATAATACTCCGCCGCTCGGCGTCGGCCGGATTGATCTCGACCGACGGAATGCCCTCTTTCCCAAGGAGCTTCGGGATGTTCGCGAGGCTGCTCGAAACGAAGTGATGTGACGCGCCGGTGATCAGCACAAAGCGATCATCCTGGCCCGGCCGGTAATCGCGGAACTCGGCCGGCGGCTCGTACTGTGGCAACGGATCAAGTCCGTAGGCGGCGATCGCGTCGCACTTCAATTCGAGCTTGCCGCTCGCGGTTGGGAAGAAGCCGTCGGCGAACGGCACATAGCCGTGTGCATCGAAGTTGAGCGGTACGGTCCCGTCGGACTTCAGTTGCTCAAGCGTTATGCCGCGGAGGAACGGATTGTTCTTCGCGGACGCCGTGATGATCTCGTCGATGACGTCGTCGACAGACTGCTGGAGCCACGGCTCGTCATAACCCATGCCGGCCGCCAGTAGGCGCATGACATCCCAGTTGGATCGCGCTTCGCCGAGCGGCTCGATCGCCTGCGCGTTGTACTGCAAGAAGCGATGGCCGTAGCCGCGGTTCAGGTCGGCCTGTTCCAGTTGGGTCGTCGCGGGAAGCACGATGTCGGCATAGCGCGCGGTATCGGTCATGAAGAGTTCGTGGACGACGGTGAAGAGATCGTCGCGCATGAGCCCTCGGATCGTCAGCGGCGCGTTGGGCGATGAGGCAGCGGGATTAGCGTTGAAGACGTAGAGCGACATAACCGGCGGATCGGCCGCTTCACCGGTGAGCGCGGCGCCGATGCGATTCATGTTGATAATACGCGGGGTCGGTAGGCACTCGGACGCGTGGCCGGAAGCCTCGTTGTCCCAGGTGCTGAACCCGCTGGTGCTGTACATCAGGCCGCCGCCGAGTTTACCGGCATGCCCGCAGATCGCCGGGAGCGCGCAGAAGGCCCTTACCGTTTGGCCGCCGTTGCCATGACGCTGGATACCATCGGCGAACTTGAGTATGGCCGGCCTGGCGGTCGCAAAGCGGCGCGCCAGCGACACGATCGTTTCGACGTCAAGCCCGGTGATCTCGGCGACCTGTTCGACCGGATATTCGGCAGCCCGGTCACGCAGTTCGCGCCAGCCTACGCTATGCGCCTCGAGCCAGGCTTCGTCGTGCAGACCTTCACTGAAGATGATATTCATCATGCCGAGCGCCAGCGCGCCATCGGTGGCTGGTCGTGGCTGGATATGCTCGTCGGCCGAACGCGCGGTGATCGTGCGGCGTGGATCGATGACGATCACCTGAGTACCGTTCTTCTGCGCCTGACGCAGGAAAGGCATCGTATGCGGCGCGGTACTGGCCGGATTGTGCCCCCAGATGAGGACGAGTTCGCTGTGGATGAGATCGCGCAGGTCGGGCGCCCAGCGCGAGCCGTAGGTGAGCGTGACGGCGGTTTCGGCGGCAGCGCCACAGATCGAACGCTCGAGTCCGCTGGCACCCATACGATTCCAGAGACGGGCGGCGGTTATCCCGTTGTGAACGAGGCCGAGCGTGCCGCTGAACGAATAGGGGAGGATCGACGCCGCACCGTAGCGCTCGATCAGATCGGTCCAGCGGCTGGTGATCTCGCCAATCGCCTCATCCCAACTGATGCGTTCCCACTCGCCGCTCCCCTTCGGGCCGACGCGTCGGAGTGGATGGAGCAGCCGATCGGGGTGATAGACGCGATCCAGATACGGACGCACCTTGGCGCACAGCCAACCCTGCGTGATCGGATGGTCGGGATCGCCGGCGATCGAGATCGCCTGGCCGTTCCGCACTTCAGTCACGATGGCGCAGGTGTCGGGGCAGTCGTGAGGACAGGCTCCCCGGATCACTTTGATATCGCCATTTTCCATATTGATCGCTCCCGCCGCTCGCCTCAACCAGACATAGCTGCAGTGTACAACGAAGATGAGGAGAGTGGGGAGTTACTCGCGCGGCAAGCGGGGGAGCCGCCCTCACCCCCGGCCGGTCCCTCCCACTGACTCCCTCCCCATGGGAGGGAGAACCACCTCCCGTCGCGAATGGGAGAGGGGAGGAGACGCGCGACTAAAGTCGCGTGGGCGCCATGAATGTCGCCCGGTTCAGCGGGAGCCGCTGTTCGGGAAACGCACTCAAGCCCACCCTGAGACACCCCTCTCCCGGGGTACCCGCGAGCGGGTCGGGGAGAGGGGCTGCGGGTGAGGGTGGCCGTTCCCTCCGCTTACTTGCTGTCGGCTTCGTATTCGCGGAGGAAGCCTTCGAAGAGACGGCAGTGGCCTTGCTCATCGCGCAGGATGTCGATGACCATGTCCTGGGTGACCGGATCGACGCCGTCGGTCTCTTCAACGATGTGGCTGTAGAACTCGATTCCGCCCTTTTCAGCCTCAATCACGCCTTTGATGACGTGCACGATGTCGGTCTGCTGCTTCGGCGGCTGAAGGTAGGACTGCTCAGCCTTAAACTCCATCGAACCGGGCACTACTCCGTAGAGTTCCTTGATTCGCCCGGCGAAAAGCTGGGCATGCCCGAGTTCTTCCTGAATATCCGCCCGTAGCGACTCGGAAACCTCGCGTGCCCGGATGCCATCGAGATTGACGGAGTTGGTGATGTAGCTTATCACCGTCTCGATCTCCATCCAGTACGCTTTTTCGAGCATTTTCACAATCGCGTTACGCTTGGATTCATTGCCGTCAGCCAGGATGTTGGCAGATGATTGGGTCTTCGCCATCGATCGTCCCTCTCCACAAGTATTCGCTATAGGCGGGCATACGCCCGCCTCGATAGAGATGCAATGTTTGTACCAAGAATGTTAGGTATCGTTCGCAGCCGCCCGGCGTTCGTGGGTGATTCCTGGCCGTTATTTGGTATCGTCATCACGGCGCCGAATCGCGAGGAGCGCCCAGCGGTTGTGACATGACGGAAGTACATCACGCATGAGGCTCATTCCGATTTCATTCGCGCGTGTTCGCGTTGGATTCACCCTGCTCCTTATCGCCCTATTACTCTTTCCGGCCTGTTTCGGGAAGAGTGATCCGAAGCGAGAGCCGGCCTCCGATTTCAAGATCGGCAGCTATACGACCGATCATCTGCTGCCCGAGGGCGAGTCATCCTTTTCGCAAATCCTGGCATTGAAGAAGCCGGTGGTGCTCAACTTCTGGGGGGGTGATTGTCCGCCCTGCCGGGAGGAGATGCCCGATTTTCAGGAGGTCGCGAATCAGTTCACCGGGAATGTGATTTTTGTCGGCGTCGATGTCGGACCCTTTGTCGGACTTGGCACGCACGACCAGGCAAAGTCGTTGCTCAAGGAGTTCGACATTACGTACCCGACCGGCTACGCGATCGATGACACACCGGTGCGGGCCTACAATATTCCGGGGCTGCCGATCACGATGCTGATCGATGCCCAGGGGCGAGTCGCCAAGACGAAGACGGGGCTTTACCGGGAAGCCGATCTGACGAAGGACCTCAAAAAGCTTCTGTCCGAGTAGCAAATGATGTGAGCGCCAGGTGATGGGGCAATCGACGATCCGCGTTGAAAGTGGTCGAGGTGCGAACGCGCGGCGTCGACGTGCGCTGGCGTTAACGCTGGTCGTTCTGGTGCTCGCGCTGGCGCTGGCCGCGGCGTTGCTGACCGGAACACAGGAAAGCTCGGTGACCGGTAGCGTTGAGAACGCATCGTCATCCGGTACATCGTTTCTGCGCGATCTTTCCATCGCCTTGCCCTTCGGGTATGCGTTCGGGGCCGGCATGGTTGCGGCCGTCAATCCGTGCGGCTTCGCGCTCCTGCCCGCCTATCTGATGCTCTATCTCGGCGATGCGGTTGAATCGAAGCGCGGTGCGCGCTTCGGGCGGGCACTGGCGATCAGCGCCTCGGTGACACTCGGCTTCGTACTTCTTTTCGGTATTACCGGGCTGCTGCTCAGCAGCGTGACGGCGTCGTTGACGAACGTCTTCCCCTGGCTGGGGCTGATCGTCGGTGTGGCGTTGGTGCTGCTGGCCGGGCGCCTCATCGTTTCCAACGGAATCTATTCGGGGCTGGGCGAACGGATGGCGGCACGCGTGACCGGCCTGGCGCGCGGCAACCATGTGGGCGGATATTTTGCGTACGGCATCGGCTACGGGCTGGCGTCGCTGAGTTGCACGCTGCCGATCTTCCTCGCCCTGGCCGGGGGGTCACTGACCGCCGGACGTCTCGTCTCGTCGCTCTCGGAGTTCGTTCTCTACGGACTCGGTATGGGGGCGGTGATCACGGCACTGACGCTGATTACCGCGTTCTTCAAAGCGGCGGCTGTTCGTCGCATCGGCCAGCTCGGCCGTTACGTTAGTCCGGCCAGCGCCCTGCTCCTCTTCCTGGCCGGCGGCTACACCATCTACTACTGGCTCACGTTGGGCGGCCTGCTGAGGTAGAGGAAACCGGCATCTCTCGCAGAGGACGTGGAGTTCTTATGCTGCGTTTAGTCTCTGCACCCTCTGCGCCTCTGCAAGAGAAATAAGGTCCTACTTCGCCGCGCTATCGGCGATGATTTCGCCGTCGCGGAGTTCGATGATGCGGTCGGCGAGGTCAATCAACAGCGGGTCGTGGGTGGCGACGATGGCGGTGACGCCTTCGCTTTTCACCAGCGCCCGGATGAGCGTCATGATCGTGCGCCCGGTGCCGGAGTCGAGTTGGCCGGTCGGTTCGTCGGCGATCAGGAGGCGCGGGCTATTGGCGAGCGCTCGGGCGATGGCGACGCGTTGCTGCTCGCCGCCGGAAAGCTCATGCGGACGGTGCCGCGCCCGTTCGCCGAGACCGACGAGTTCGAGCAGCACCCGCACGCGTTCGTCGCGCTCAGCGACATCGACCCGGGCCAGCCGCAGCGGCACCTCGACATTCTCGGCGGCCGTCAGGATGGGGATGAGGCCGAACGTCTGGAAGATGAAGCCGATCTTGTAGCGACGCAGGCCGACGAGCGCGCTTTCGGGAAGCGCGGTCACCTCTTCGCCGTCGATCCAGACGCGACCGGCGCTTGGCCGGTCGAGTGCGCCGATCAGATTGAGCATCGTCGTCTTGCCTGACCCGGAGCGGCCGTGGACCGCGACCAGCGCGCCGCGCCCGATCTGGAATTCGACGGGCTTGAGGGCGTGCACGATCGACTCGCCCATCGGGTAATCGCGCGCGAGCCCTTCGGTCGCGACGATCGGATCGAGGATCGGTACCGGCCGCTCGGTGCGATCGATCCAGACGGCGGCCCGTTGTTGCGCGGCGCGTTCGGCCGCGAAGGATTGTTCGAGCGGCACAACATCTTTCGGCGGCGCCTGCCAGCGCTCACCCTCCAGCGGATGCGGCGGAGTGGAGTCCGGGACGGCTGCTTCGGGAGGGGTGCGTCGACGCTGCTCGGGCGGTCGCCAGGGCGCGGCGCTGTCGGGCCGCGATTCGTTCTCTGCCGGGCGCGGCTCGTGTTGCACCGGTATTTCGCTGGGGCGGTGAGGCCGCCAGCGCGCATCCTCGTCGCTGGCCGGTTTAGGCGCGATCTCCGGCTCATCGTCCGGCTGGTTGCGCTGCTCCGGAGCGCGCCAGTGCTGGCTGTCACTGCCCATGACGATCCTCCTCACGACGACCGTTGCCGGGGCGAGCGCGGTCGGGCCAGACGCCGATATGATCCGGTTCCAACTCCAGGCGCACGCGGCGCTCGAGTTGCAGCGCGTCGACATAGTTCGAAGGCAACTGGAGTCGTCCGGCGCGATCGAGGACGGCGAATTCTTCGGCGATCACCTGATGCTCACCCTCTTCGCCCAGTTCGGTCCGGCGCAACGTTTCGCTACTGGTGCGGCCATCGCGAATCGCGACGGTGCGACCGGCCTGATTCGAGACGAGCGGATCGTGGGTGACGACCACCACCGTCACTCCGAGGTTGGTGCTGACCGAACGGAGCACATCCATGATCTCATTCGAGGTCGTCGTGTCGAGTTCGCCGGTCGGCTCGTCGGCCAGCAGCACGCTCGGTGCGTTGGCGAGCGCGGTGGCGATCGCCACGCGCTGCTGCTCGCCACCGGAGAGCCGATCCGGCTTGTGTCCGGCGCGTTCGGCCAGCCCGACGAGTTCGAGCAGTTCGAGCGCTCGCTGGCGTCGCTGCTTGCGCGGCAGCCCATCGAGAATCATCGGCATCTCGACGTTCTCCAGC